>NZ_JAYMZS010000009.1:0-157993 GCF_035828755.1 Amycolatopsis sp. H20-H5
CTTCCCGAGTCGCACCGCCCGCGACGCCAGCCCGCCCAGCAGAAGGAATGGTCACACGCAAACACTCGCACAACCAGCAGCCGATATCACGAACCGACACGCAAAGATCTAGCTCTGTAGTACTAGTGGACGCCCTTCATCAGCTTGCGGATGAAGGGGCTGGCGATCGCGAGCAGGATGCCGATCACGATCGCGATACCGCCGACGATGCCGAAGTACGGCACCTCGCTGTCCGGCGTGTAGAACTTCGCGAGCTTGCCCGACATGGCCGAGCCGAGCGAGATCGCCAGGAAGTTCAGCGCCACCATCTGCGTCCGGAAGGTCGCCGGGGCGAGCTTCGTCGTCAGCGACAGGCCGACCGGCGAAAGCAGCAGCTCCGCCATGGTGAACACGAACAGGATGCCGATCAGGCCCAGCAGCGGGCTGCTGTTCGCGCCGCCGCCCGACATGGGGATGAACAGCAGGAACGCGCCGCCCATCAAGATCGTGCCGAGCGCGAACTTGATCGGCGACGACGGCTGCTTCGGGCCGAGCTTCGTCCAGAGCGCGGCGAACACCGCGGAGAAGACGATGATGAAGACCGGGTTGATCGAGTTGACCCAGGACACCGGCATCGTCCAGCCGAACAGGTTCCGGTCGAGCCGGGTGTCGGTGTAGAGCGTCACGACCGTGAACTGCTGTTGGAACAGCGAGAAGAAGGCAGCGGTCGCGATGTACATCGGGATGAACGAATACACCCGGCTGCGCTCGACGGCGGTGATCTTCTTGCTGCTCAGGATCACGGCGAAGTAGGCGATCGAGACCGTGATGACCACCCAGACCACGATGTCCACCAGGTTGTCCGCACGGATCGCCCCGAGCAGGACGCACGCGACGATGGCCACCACCACGACGGCGACGATGCCCGCGACCAGCGGACGGCGCGAGGCGGGCAGCGGGTTCGGGATCTCGTGCGCCTTCGCGCCGAGGTTCTTCCGGCCGATCGTGTACTGGATCAGGCCGAACGCCATGCCGATCGCGGCGAGCCCGAAGCCGAGGTGGAAATTGACCTCCTGCTGGGCGAGGCCGGTGAGCAGCGGGCCGAGCCAGCCACCGATGTTCACGCCCATGTAGAAGATGGAGAACCCGGCGTCCCGCCTCGGGTCGTCCGCCTCGTAGAGCGTGCCGACGATCGCGGTGGCGTTGGACTTCAGCCCGCCACTGCCGATCGCGACGCAGACGAGGCCGACCCCGATCCCGGCGAAACCGGGGAGCAATGCCAGGCCGATGTGCCCGATCATGATCAGGATCGCGCTGAAGAACAGCGTCCGCTCGGAGCCGAGGAGCCGGTCGGCCACCCACGCGCCGATGACTCCGGACAGGTAAACCAGGCCGCTGTACGCGCCGACGATGCCGACCGCGGTGGCCTTCGCCATGCCCAGCCCGCCCTGGCTGACCTCGTAGTAGAGGTAGATCGGCAGGATGCCGATCATGCCGTAGAAGGAGAAGCGTTCCCACATTTCCACGCCGAAAAGGTTCGCGAGCCCTCGTGGGTGCCCGAAGAACCCCTTGCCCCGCTCGACCTCGGTTGAGGTACTCACAACTGTCGTCCTTGTCGTAGACATCGTTGTCAATTCGCATGGTAGAAGGCTGGTGGGAAACCATGCCACCGCCCTCCGGATGATCTTCTCGACGGGGGGTGGGCCAACTGTGGTCAGGCTCATGAAGAGGGGCTTTCCCGCGGCCGGGCTGTTAAAATTGTGTCAAGGTGCGCCGGGAAGTCTGGTCGGCAACAGTGTTCGTGTTGCCCGAAACCAGTCCCCGGAGGATGCCCATGACAGCTGCCGAGTCCAGCCGTCCCGCCAAGGCCGTCGCCGAATTCGCCCGATACCTGCGCACCGAGACCACCGGCGGGATGATCCTGCTCGGGGCCACCGCGATCGCCCTGATCTGGGCGAACTCACCGTGGGGTGACATCTACCGGGTGGTGCGGGACTTCCAGCTCGGCCCGTCGCTGCTGCATCTGAACCTCTCGATCGGGGACTGGGCCAAGGACGGCCTGCTCGCGATCTTCTTCTTCGTCGCGGGTCTGGAGCTCAAGCGCGAACTGGTGATCGGCGAGCTTTCGCGGTTCAAGCAGGCGATCCTGCCGATCGTGGCCGCGTTCGGCGGCATGGTCGTGCCCGCGGTCGTGGCGCTCGGTGTCGGCTGGGGGACGCCGGGGATCGACCGCGCCTGGGCGATCCCGGTCGCCACCGACATCGCGTTCGCCCTCGGCGTGCTCGCGCTCACCGCGTCGAACCTGCCGAGCAGTGCCCGTGTCTTCCTGCTCTCGCTGGCCGTGGTCGACGACCTGGGCGCGATCCTGGTGATCGCCATCCTGTTCACCGCGAGTTTCGACCTGGTCGCCGCAGGGGTCGCGGTGCTCGCGCTGGCGCTCTACGCCTGGCTGCAGCACAAGCGCGTCCGCACCGCGTGGATCTACGTCCCGCTCGCGCTCGTCACCTGGGTCGCGGTGCATTCGGCGGGCATCCACGCGACGATCGCCGGGGTCGCCCTCGGCCTGCTCACCCGCGTCCGCCCGGACAAGGACGAACAGGAAGCGCCGGCGTTGCGGCTGGAGCACCGGCTGCAGCCGTGGTCGGCCGCGGTCGCCGTGCCGCTGTTCGCGCTGTTCGCGGCCGGTATCAAGATCTCCGGCGAGTCGCTCGGCGAGGTCTTCACGACCGCGTTGCCACTGGCGGTGCTGATCGGGCTGGTCGGCGGGAAATTCGTCGGCATCCTCGGCGCCAGCATGCTCGCGGTGAAGCTGAAGCTCGCCGAAAAACCCAGGGATATGGGCTGGCGGGACCTCTCCGCGCTCTCGCTGCTCGGGGGTGTCGGGTTCACGGTCAGCCTGCTGATCGCCGACCTGGCGCTCGGCGCCGAGCAGAGTGAGCTGGCGAAAGCCGCCGTGCTGATCGCGTCCGCCGTCGCGTCGCTCTCGGCCGCGGCGCTGCTGCTGCACCGGAGCCGGGTGCACGCGAAGTTCGACTGATCGCGACACTCCCACTACTCCATCGCGCCTGCCGAACGGGCACGTGGCACGATGGCCCGGTGAGCAGCCCCAAGCACGAACGCACCGGCCCCGACGGCGTGGGGGCCGTGCCCTACATCCCCCTGTCGAGTGATGACGACGTCGTAGCCGGTGAGCAGTCCATCGGCAAGCTGGTCGGCGACGCGACACAGCATCTCTCGACGCTGGTCCGCGCCGAGGTCGAGCTGGCCAAGTCGGAGATCGTCGGTGAGGTCAAGAAGGGCGTCAAGGGCGCCATCTTCTTCGTGATCGCGCTGGTCATCGCGCTGTACAGCTCGTTCTTCTTCTTTTTCTTCCTCGGCGAACTGCTGTCCGAGTGGCTGCGGCGCTGGGCCGCGTTCGGCATCGTGTTCCTGCTGATGCTCGTCACCGCGGGCGTCGCCGGGTTCCTCGGCTACCGCAAGGTGAAGAAGATCAAGGCGCCAGAGCGGACGATCAGCAGCTTCAAGGACACCGCGGCGGCGCTGAAGCCGCACCGCGAAGAAGCCGATCTGTCCCCGACCCGCGACTGAGCGGGTCTTTCCTCCAGGTGCAGGCGACCCCGGACCCGTCGATCGTCCGGATCGACGGTCCGTGGACCCATCGTGACGTCTCCGCGAACGGCATCCGGCTGCACGTGGCCGAGGCGGGCGATGGCCCGATGGTGGTTCTGCTGCACGGTTTCGGCGAGTTCTGGTGGACCTGGCACCACCAGCTGACCGCACTGGCCGACGCCGGGTTCCGCGCGGTCGCCGTCGACCTGCGCGGTTACGGCGACTCGGACAAACCGCCCCGCGGCTACGACGCGTGGACGCTGGCTGGGGACGTCGCGGGCCTGATCAAGTCGCTCGGCGCACGCAAAGCCCATCTGGTCGGCCACGCCTGGGGCGGCATGCTCGCCTGGACGGTCGCCGCCCTGCACCCCCGCCTGGTCGAGTCGATCAGCATCCTGGGCGGCGCGCATCCCTTGGCCCTGCGCTCGGCGATCTCCCGCACAGCGTGGCGCCGAGGCGACAGCCAGGCCCGAGCGGCAGGCCACCTCTTCCGTTTCCAGGTCCCCAAGACCCCGGAAAAATGGCTGGTCCGCGACAACGCCGAAGCGCTCGAAACCCTCTTCCGCGCCTGGTCAGGTCCACAGTGGACGAAGACCCCGGACTTCACCGCGACGACCCGCGTGTTCCGCCAGGCGATGCTGGTCCCGGGCGTCCCCCACAGCGCACTGGAGTACTACCGCTGGGCGTTCCGAGCCCAGTTCAGGGGCGAAGGCCGACGTTTCACGGACGCGATGGGCACCCGCGTAACGGCACGGGTCCTCCAGCTCCACGGAGAGCTCGACACCTGCATACGCCCCGAAACGGCCCAAGCCTCGACCCCGTGGGCAGGCCCCCACGCCACGCTCACCACCTGGCCCGGCATAGGCCATTTCCCCCATCTGGAAGCCCCCGCGAAAACCAGCGAAGCCCTGACAACGTTCCTGACAACATAACGAACTATGTTCGGGAACGCGAACAAAGTAGTGCTCGCGGAACTACGTTCGTTTCAGGGTAGGGTCGGAGGATGTCAGCCGATCCAAAACAACGCCGCGCGGCCCGGCACGCTCAGCCGCCGACCCCTCCGGCGCAGCAGGCTCCCCGGAAGGCACCGCTCACTGTGGAGCGGATCACCGACGCGGCACTCGAGGTGGTCGCCACGGAGGGCTACGACGCGTTGACGATGCGCCGTGTCGCGGCCGTACTCGGCACGGGTCCCGCGTCGCTGTACGTGCACGTCGTCAACAAGGCCGACATCGACGAGTTGATCATCGGCAGACTTTGCGCGCAACTGGTCCTGCCCGAGCCCGATCCGGCGACGTGGCGCGAGCAGATCGTCGACGTCTGCACCCAGACCCGCGATCAGTACCTGAAGTACCCCGGGATCTCCCACGCGGCGCTGGCCATGGTCTCGACCAACCTCGACGTACTCCGTGTCAACGAAGGAATGCTGGCCATCCTTCTCGCGGGAGGCATCGAACCCCAGACGGCGGCCTGGGCGATAGACGCCCTCTCGCTCTACGTCAGCGCCTACACCCTGGAGATGTCCCTGGTAGCGCAGCGACAAAGCCAACGCGACGACAGCTGGGTCATAGACCGCGACGAGCTGGTCCGCCGATTCACCGCCCTACCGGCCGACCAGTTCCCCCAAACAAGACGCTACGCAACCGAACTGACCTCAGGCACCGGCCACGAAAGATTCACCTTCACCCTAAACCTAATAATAACCCCCCTAACCCCCTAACCCACCCAGCCCAGACCGCGAAGGGAACATTTGGAGCACCCAGGTCCCTCATGGTGGCCTTCAGAGACAGTCAAAAACTCCCGCAAGCCCCCAACCCGCCGAAGTCGCGCACGCAGAGCCCAGCACCCCACCGCCACCACCAAACAGCACCACCAAACAGCACCACAGCGTCTCCGCGAGCTCTGCGAGTGGAGACTTCACCGCCGCGCGCCCTCTTTCGCGGCCGCCAGGCCGCCCCAACTCGCGACGGTAGGTCGCCCCCCTACAAACAAAAGCCGCACTTACGCTGGAAGTCGGGGCGGCCTGGCGGCGCGAGTTTGTGAGCGCGCTGGCCAAAAAACACAGGCTTCTAGCCGCACCTCAGGACTCAACCAAAAGCCCGCGACCAACCAACTAGCGCAAGCTAACTGGCACAAGGCCCAGTACTAACGTTCGCAGACTGCGCCGGTGCAGCATTGACTTCATCCAAGACCTGCGCCGCGGTCAGCGTGAACCCCGTATCCGGATCCTCGACGGCTGCCCCGAAAACAACCCCGATGACCTGTCCGCCGGGCGTGATCATCGGTCCCCCGGAGTTCCCGCTGCGAATCCCGGCCCGCACGGTGAACACATCCCGCTGCACGGTGTTCTTCTCGTAAATATCCGGTCCCCGCAGGTTGATCCGCCCCCGCACCCGAGCGGGTGTCGCCTTGTACGGCCCGTCGAGCGGGTACCCGAGCACGATCGCGCTGTCTCCAGCCGCCGCGGTCTCCGACGCGAACGGCAACGGCTCCGCCTCGAGCCGCGGCACCGCGAGCACCGCGATGTCGACCTCTGGGTTGAAATACACCACCCGCGCGGGCAGTCGCCCCTTGGTGGTCTCGATCGCGACCTCATCGGTCCCGGCGACGACGTGCGCGTTGGTCATCACTCGCTGCGGCGAGATGACGAACCCGCTCCCTTCGAGCGCGCGTGAGCACGAACTCGCGTTGCCGCGGATCTTCACGACACTCTCGTGTACCCGTTTCACGACGCTGCTGTCCGGCAGCGCGTCGTCCGGCGGGCTGGTGTCCAGGGTCGGCGCCTTCTGGAACGGGTCGACGGCCAGTGGGAAGCCCGAAGCGTCGAGCAGCTTCCGGAGTTCGCTCGGGAAGCCCTGTGCCGCTTCCGGCATCACGTTGTTGACCTCGCCGAGGACGACGGAGCCGTTGATCGCCTTGGGCAGCCATGGCAGGCCGGACACCGTGGTGAGCGGGGTCGCGATCAGCCAGGCGACCACGAAGACCACCGCGGCCTGGACGAGCGCGCCGAGGGTTTTGTCCACTCCGGACAGTTTGTCGGGGTTGATCTTCTGCCGGAGCTTGCGCCCGACCCAGACGCCGAGTGTCTCGCCGAGCGCGACCAGCAGCAGGAACGTGGCCACGGCGAAGGCGACGCGCGCGGCCGGGTTCATGAACAGCTCCACGACCAGTTGCGCGAGCTTGATCCCGACGATCGCGCCGAGCACCACCCCGATGAGTGAGGGCAGCGCGACGATCACGCCCTGGAACGCACCGGAGACAGCCGCCAGCAAGGCCAGCAGGAGCACCAGCACATCTACCCAGTTCACCGGTGTTTACTCCCCGTCCGCCGTGCTCCGGCCGTTCCGCGAATCGACCCGCGCCTGATAGTCCGACAAAGCTACGTCAAGGTCCCGGACGTCACCGAAGTCCCACTCGGCGTCCCAGCCCGCGAGGCTCAGCAGCACTGAGAGCAGCCCGGCGGTGAAACCCCAGACGAACAGGCCTTCGACCTCGAAAGCGGGGCCCTTCCAGCGGTTGTCCTTGCTCACCTGGAACCGGTTCGCCGGGTCCACGAGGTCGGCCACCGGGACTCTCGCCACGGAAGCCGTCTCACCGAGGTCCACGGCTCGCACGGGCGAAGGGTTCACCCAATGCGCCAGCACCGGTGTCACGGCGAAGCCCGAAACCGGGACGAACAGCTCCGGCAGCACCGCCACCGGGCGCACTCCGGCGGGGACGACGCCGGTCTCCTCCTCGGCCTCACGCAGCGCGGTGCCGATCGGGCCGCCGTCGCCGTCCTCGGCGCCGCCGCCGGGGAACGCCACCTGGCCCGCGTGCGAGCCGAGGGTGTCGGCGCGGCGCTGCAGGAGGACGTCCGGGCCCTTCTCGCCCTCGCCGAACAGGATGAGGACCGCCGCGGGGCGCGGGTAGGCATCCTCCGGTGGGGTGAATCTGGTGAACACCTTCGCGTCCAGGTCGCCACTGACCTTGACCAGCGGGCGAAGCCATTCCGGCACGGAGTCCGGGTCGACGAGCGGTCCGGTCATGACGTCCCCTCCACGGCTGCCTGCACCTGGCCAGTGTCACCGAACACGCGTGGGCTCCCGATGAGCCGGACCGTCCCATCCGCGCTGAGCAGGTACGACGCTGGCAGCGTCGACGGGACCTTCAGCGCCGTGCGCACCGGCCCCGTCTTGCCCTCTCCGTCGAACAGCGACGGCAGGTGGACGCCGATCCGCGCGAGCAGGCCGAGCCCGTCCGCGGCCGGGCTCGCGACCTGCACCTCGAGAACCGGCACCGCGCCGGGCATGGCCGCGTAAGCCGCCAGCACCGGGAGCTCGGTCTTGCACGGCTCGCACCAGGTCGCCCAGAAGTTGATCAGGACCCGCTGCCCGGCCAGCGCGCGGCCGAGGTCGACCTCGGCGCCGTCACCCAGGCAGTCCGCCCGGACGTCCCGCAGCTGCGAGACCACGTCCTGGGTGCCTTCGCGCGGCGCGGGACAGGCCGCCAGCGCGGCCTTCGCCCTGGCCGGGGTCAGGTCCCCGGTGGCCTTGGCGGGCGCCTGGCCGCCGCGCGGCAGGAGCGCCACGATCAGGGCCACCACCAGCACGGCCCCGCCGAGCGCCCACTTGGTGAGGGTGGTCACGGCCGGGCCGCCAGCTCCAGGATGTGCTCGCGTTCGACGCCCTTGACCAGCTTCGCGGCGGCCTCGAACTCCGTCGGCCCGGCGCCGTAGGAGGGGCAGTCGCGGGCCAGCGGGCAGGCGCCACAGGCGGGTTTGCGGGCGTGGCAGACGCGGCGGCCGTGGAAGATCGTGCGGTGCGACAGGAGCGTCCACTCCTTGCGCGGGATCAGCTCGCCGATCGCGTGCTCGACCTTGACCGGGTCCTCGAGCTCGGTCCAGCCCCAGCGCCGGACGAGCCTGCCGAAGTGTGTGTCCACAGTGATCCCCGGCACACCGAAAGCGTCGCCGAGCACCACGTTCGCGGTCTTGCGGCCGACGCCCGGCAAGGTCACCAGGTCCGCCTGCTTGCCGGGGACCTCGCCGTCGAACCGCTCCACGAGCGCGGCGCCGAGGCCCAGCACGGAGTTCGCCTTCGCGCGATAGAAACCGGTCGAACGCAGGAACTCTTCCAGCTCGGCGCGGTCGGCCCCGGCGTAGTCCTCGGCCGTGCGGTAGCGCGCGAAGAGGGCGGGGGTGACCTGGTTGACCCGGACGTCCGTGGTCTGCGCGGAGAGCACGACGGCGACCAGCAGCTCGAGCGGCGTGGTGAAGTCGAGCTCGCAATGGGCGTCCGGATAGACCTCGTCGAGGCAACGCTTCATGCGCCGCGCGCGTCTCACCAAAGCGAGCCGGCTTTCAGCGGCGCCGCCCTTGCGGGGGGTGTTCGAGACGGCAGCTGGCACCCCGATAGCCTACGGGCGCAGCCGGGCCGAGCACGCGGGAGCACCCGCGGGTAGTCGTCCGACACGCCAGAGCACCACCTCGGCGCAAGAAGCACGCCGCCATGAGCGAGGATCTGGAGTCAATGCCTAGCCCTGATACCGAGTGCACTGGACTGGAATCATGACTGTCTGGTTCGTCATCCTGGTACCACTGGTGATCATGTTCTTCGCGCTGTTCATGGAACGCGTGGAGAGCCGACTGAAGTACGTCGCCGTGCAGGAGAACGAGGTCGAAGAGTTCCTCGAGCAGGCCCAGCCCAACGAGGTCAGGGCCCTCTACGGGCACGGCATCGGCCGGGCGCTGGAGCTGTTCCGGCTGCGCCGGCTCGGCGGCAGGGCAGCCAGGCTACGGCCCCGCAAGGTACGGCGTTAGGCTCCACGTTCGAGCTAGATCGTTCCGGTCCGCCGCACGTCACGCGGCGAGCCGACAGGCGATCTGGCGAGTACGCCCTAGACTGACGCGAAAGTGATCGGCGACACGGGCCTCGAAGACGAGGTCCGGGGTCGTTTGTCGATGAGGAGGCACCCGAGGTGGACGAAACCCTGGCCCGCGCGGGCATTTTCCAGGGTGTTGAGCCGGCAGCCGCAGAAGCGCTGGCGCAGACCTTGGAATCCGTGGAGTTTCCCCGCGGGCATGTCATCTTCAACGAGGGTGAGCCCGGCGACAAGCTCTACATCATCCAGTCCGGCAAGGTGAAGATCGGGCGCAAGTCGCCCGACGGCCGGGAGAACCTCCTGGGCATCTTCGGCCCGTCCGACATGTTCGGCGAGCTGTCGATCTTCGACCCCGGCCCCCGCACGTCCAGCGCGACGACGGTGACCGAGGTCCGCGCCGTGACGATGGACCGCCCGGCCCTGCGGCAGTGGATCTCCACGCGCCCGGAGATCGCCGAGCAACTACTGCGCGTAGTCGCCCGGCGCCTGCGCCGCACGAACAACATGGTCGCGGAACTGATCTTCACCGACGTCCCCGGCCGCGTGGCCCGCGCACTCCTGCAGCTCGCCCAGCGTTTCGGCAGTCAGGAAGCAGGCCTGCTCCGAGTGACCCACGACCTGACGCAAGAGGAGATCGCCCAGTACGTAGGCGCCTCACGCGAGACGGTCAACAAGGCCCTGGCGGACTTCGCCCACCGAGGCTGGCTCCGCCTAGAGGGCAAGAGCGTCCTAATCCTCGACCCCGAGCGCCTAGCCCGCCGAGCCCGCTAAAAGCAAAAGAACAAGGCACCCCAAGCCCCAACTCAGCCCCGGCCACCCAAAGTGACCGGGGCTGAGCCATACCCACCCAAAAAACCCAAAACACCAACAACACGACCCACCCACAGCCGTTTGCCCCAGCCACAGCGTCTCCCCGAGCCCTGCGAGGGGAGACTTCACCGCCGCGCGCCCTCTTTCAGGCCCGCCAGGGCCTCCCAACTCGCGACGGCAGGTCGCCCCCCTGCAAGCAAAACACGCGCTTACGCTGGGTGTCAGGGGCGGCCTGGCGGCGCGAGTTTGTGAGCGCGCTGGCCAAAAAACACAGGCTTCTAGCCGCACCTCACGACTAGACCAAAAACAAAGGGCCGGGCGCCACCCCCGACGTGGCGCACCGGCCCTTCGCTTGCGCGGATCATCCCCCGACGACCCGCGCTCCCTACCTCCGGATGGGCCCCGACCCTGATACCGAAGGGAGTTCGTCCTCACACCATCGCACGGCTCCAACCCACAAAATCAAGGCCATTCACTCTCAAGGACGCCACCCGCACGGTTTCGTTGCGCTCGCCACCTGAAATTGGGGTGAGCGTTACCGAACCGAGACTCGGCTCACCTGGTGACGCACCCGACCCTCAAATAACTGGTACTCACGTACCAAAAAAGTCATACTGGTACACGTGTCCCAGTCTGTGTCCAGCCACGAAAGCCGTACCTCCCTCGCCGACTACCGCGTCGCGCTGACCTCGCCCGGATCCCGCGGGCCGGTCTTCGCGTCGCTGCTCGCCCGGCTGCCGATCGCGATGATCGGCATCTCTGCGCTTCTCTACGTCCAGCGCGAGACGGGCTCCTTCGCTTCGGCCGGACTGGTCTCGGCCGGTTCGCTGATCGGTGTCTCGGTGGGCGCCGTGGTCCAGGGCAGGCTCATCGACCGCTTCGGACCAACGCGGCCGCTGCTGGTCACCGTGGCCCTGTTCGCCGTGGCGATGACGGGGCTGGTGATCGCGATCGAGGCGCACACCACCACCGCGGTCATGGTCGCGCTGGCCTTCGGAACGGGCATCACCGAGCCGATGGTCGGATCCGCCTCGCGGGCACTGTGGACGCGCCTGCTGCCTTCGGGAGCCGCGCGCAACGCCGCGTTCTCGTACGAGGCGATCAGCATGGAGGTCTTCTTCATCCTCGGCCCGGGTTTCGCCGGGCTGCTGGTCGCCGCACCGTGGGCGGGCACCGGCATCGCGGCAGGCTCGATCATCATGGTCAGCGGCGCCCTGCTGTTCGCGCTGAACCCGACCGTGCGCGCCTGGGGGCCTTCGCCGTCCTCGGGCGGGAAGCTGCTCGGCGCGCTGGCCAGCCCCGGCATGCGGACCCTCGCGCTGGCGGCGCTGGGCTTCGGCGCGGTGATCGGGTTCGTCGAGGTCGCGGTTCCGGCGTCGGCCACCGAAGCCGGGCACGCGTCGGTCGGCGGGCTGCTGCTCTCGGCCTGGTCACTGAGTTCTGTCGCCTTCGGCGTGGCGTACAGCCTGCGTCCGTGGCCCCGCAAGATGGGAATGCGGCTGCCGGTGCTGCTCGCCGGTTTCGGTGCGCTGGTGGCCCTGCTGGCGCTGCCTTCGACGCTGTGGGCGCTGGCGCTGGCGCTGACGATGCTGGCGGCGGGCGCGCTGATCACCCCGCAGTCGACCACGCACTCGGCCGCGATCGAACTGGTCGCGCCGAAGGGCACGGCCGCCGAGGCGTTCGGCTGGGTGCTCACCGCCGTCACGACGGGACTGGCGATCGGCCAGTCGATCAGCGGCTACCTCGTCGAGCACGCCGGCCCGTCCGCCGCGTTCCTGACCGCGGGCGCCTTCGGCCTGGCGATGGCGGCCGTCGTCTGGCTCCTGCGCGGAACCGTCCGCCCGGTCGCCACGACGCCTTCCCCGACCACCCCCGAGCTGGTCGGCGCCACCCGCTGACGGTCAAGGTGGCCTTCACGGCACCGCGCTGCGCCCCGGCTCCCGAAAACGGGAGCAAAGGTCCCTTGCTCCCGTTTTCGCTTGACTGCCTCTGATGGCCACCTTGAGGGACCTAGAGTCCCTCAAGGTGGCCATCAGGGACTTGAGCCGCGGGAATTGTCGGTGCCGGTCGCTAGCTTGCGGGCATGGACCTCACAGCCAGCACGCGCACACTGTCGGCCGCCGTCTCCGCCGCGGCCCGGCTGCTCCCGGGCAAGTACGGCGACCCGGTGCTGTCCGGTCTGCTCCTGAGCGCCGACGCCGACGGCCTCACGCTGGCCGGGAACGATCGCGAGCGGGCCGTCCGGGTTTCCGCCGCCGCGATGGTGCACACCGACGGTGAGGCGCTCGTGCCCGCGGCGCCGCTCGCGGAGACGCTGCGCATGCTCGACGACGAGCTGGTCCGGGTCGTCGTCGAAGGTTCGCGGCTGGCACTGCGGGTGGAGGGCGGCCGGTTCGCGCTGCCGCTGCTGAGCCGGGAGCTGCATCCGGGTGCGGCGGTACTGCCGCCCCAGGTCGCGGCGGTCGGGGGAGACACGCTGGCCAGGGCCTTGCGGACCGTCGCGGGCACCGCCGCGAAAGACGACTCGCTGCCGATGTTCACCGGCGTCCGCGTGCACGGCGCCGACGGCGAACTGCACCTGACCAGCTCGGATCGCTACCGGATGGCGGTCGCGAAGCTTCCGCTGCGCTCAGGGACGGCCACCCCGCTCGACGCGCTGATCCCGGCCGCCCTGCTCGCGGAGACTGCTCGTCAGGCGAGCGGGGTCGTTGGCCTGCACGCCGAAGGCGGCCGCTTCGGGCTGAGCTGGCGGGACACCATGGTCGGCACCGCCGTCCTGGACGGCGGGTTCCTGTCCGAGCAGTCGATCTCGACGTCCACAGTGGACACCACGGTGGACGTCGCCGCGGACGCGCTCGCCGCCGCGGTCCGGCGGGTCGGGGTCTATGCCGACTCGCATCGGGTGCTCACGCTCGAGGTCGGCGACGCGCACCTGCGGCTGGCGAGCGCGCGGCAGGACACCGGGGAAGCCGAGGAGACGCTCAAGGCCGAGGTGCTCGGCGGGCGGACGTCACCCTCGTTCCAGACCCGGTACCTGCTCGACGCGCTCGCGCCCTTCGCGGGTGAGCGGATCAGGATGTCGGTCCAGCCGGGTAGGCGGGCTTGCATCATCCGCGCCTGCGAGCCCGGTGAAGTCGACCTGACCTATTACCTGATGCCTATGCTCACCCGCTGAACAGCTCAGGCGGCCGCGCGGACGGCGGCCTCGACCTCGGCGAAGCTGGGGTTGACCATCGCGGCCGAGCCGACGAAGACGGTCGGGACGATCTCGTTGCCGTTCGCCACCGAGCGCACGCGCGCGGCCGCGTCGGCGTCCTCCCAGATGTTGACCTCGCGCACCTTCAGCCCGCTGGACATCAGCGGGCGGCGCAGTGCCGCGCAGAATCCGCACCCGGGCCGCCAATAGAACTCGACGTCGACGTCACTCATTTCCCGCGTCCTCCGACCGTAGATAGTCCAGCTGAGCCTGCACGCTCCACTCGGCGGGCACCCACAGCGCCTGGTCGACGTCGGCGTAGACGACCTCGACGACCTGGCGCGCGGTGGCGGCCGCACCGAGCTCACGAAGAGCCGAACGCACCTGATCAAGCCGCTGTTCCCGATGGGCGAGGTATTCCCGCGCGGTCGCCGCCAGATCCGGCAGCTCCGGGCCGTGGCCGGGCAGGCCCAGCGTGCCGGCCGGGAGCTCGATGAGCTTGCGCAGCGTCCGCAGGTAGTCGCCGAGGTCGTGCAGGACGGTCGTGCCGCGGCCGAGGATCGTGTCCCCGGTGAGCACGTCGTCGCCGATCCGCAGGGAAACGGAGTCGTCGGTGTGCCCCGGGGTGTGGAGGACGCCGATCTCCAGCCCGCCCGCCTTGAGCACCTCGCCGTCCCCGAAGGCCTCGGCGCCACGGCAAAGGGCCTGGTCGAAGGCCCGGATCGGCGCGCCGACGCGCTCGGCGAACCAGGGCGCGCCCTCGGCGTGGTCGGGATGGTGGTGGGTGAGCACGATCAGCTCGACCGGCGCGGCCGCGGCCAGCAGCGTGAGGTGCTCGACGTCCTCGTAACCGGGGTCGACGACAACGGCTCCGGCCGCGCCGGGGGCGCGGAGCACCCAGCTGTTGGTGCCCTCCAGCGTCATCGACGACGGGTTGTTCTCCAGCAGCACCGACGCGGTCTCCGTGACCCGGCGCAGCACTCCGTACGCGGGCGCGCTCACTTTTCCTCCAGCACGACGCGGACTTTGTCGCCTTCCCGGACGAGCGTGGGGATGATCTTCTCGATCCGCCGTCCGACGGCGAGCACGTCCGCGGCGGCGGGGTACTCGGCCAGCTCGGTCAGGGTGATCCAGGTCGGCGGCATCAACATGCGACGGCCTTCGCGGGCGTCGTCGATCGCCTCTTCCGGGCGCTGCCAGCCGGAGCTGTCGGCCTCGGTGGTCGCACCGTCGGCCTGCTGGCCTTCCGGGAGCGTCGCGACGAAGAACCTCGTGTCGTACCGGCGCGGCTCCTGCTCGGGGGTGAGCCAGTTCGCCCACGGGCGCAGCAGGTCGGCGCGCAGGGTGAGGCCCGCGTCGGCCAGGAACGCGGCGAGCGAGATCTCACGGGAGACCAGCGCCTGCCTGGCGTGCTGATACGGCGTGACATCGGCGAGTACGCCGTCGGCGGTACCGGCCAGCAGGACGCCCGACTCCTCGAACGTCTCCCGCACGGCCGCGCACACCAGGGCGCGGGCGAGCGACTCGTCGCAGGAGAACCAGGCGGCCCACTCGGCGGCCGTCGGGCCCGCCCAGCTCACCGACGCGTCGGCATCCCGCTTGTCGACCCCGCCGCCGGGGAAAACCGTCATCCCACCGGCGAACGGCATGCCCTTGACCCGGTGCTGCAGGAACACCTCGAGCCCGGCGGGCCCGTCGTGCAGCAGCATCACGGTCGCGGCGTCCTTGGGCGTCGACGGCGGCAAGCCCTCCGCCGCCCGCGTGCCCACCCCGGCGCCCACCGGAATGTCGAACGTCATGTCTTCGGGAAGCTCAGCCACGCCTGGCAACCTACCAACGACCACGCGAGAAACCACGATGCGTCGACAAGTTGCGGATTGGTCCTACCAGCCGCGCTGCTCGCCGCTGCGAGAAGCGCCGTTGAGACGGATCTTCGCGGCCTCGGCCCGCTCGCGCTCGGCGAGTTCGGCGTGCAGCTCACGCAGCAGCGCGCGATCACGCTCGCTGAGGCTGGGATCGTCCAGATCCAGCGCGGGCAGCTCGACGACCTCGTGCATGCTCGGCTTGCCCGACGCGATCTCGCGACCGCGCTCCGGATCCTCGGCCAGCGCCTGGCGCAGCTGGGCGACCTCGGCCGGGGTCAGGTCGGCGGTGCGCTCGGCCCGCGTCTCCGACCGCGACTTGCGCGGCTGCTCTTGCTCCGGCGCCTGCTGGGCGGCGGGCGGGGGCAGCTGCGGCATCGGCGGCTGGACGATCGGCACGACCGGGGCCATCGGCTGCTCGGCAGCCGCGGGCACCGGGCGGATGCCATGCCTGCTGGTCGGCGCCGTGATCGGCGCCGTCTCCGTGGACGGTGACGGGATGATCGGCTCGGGCCGGTACTCGGTGTGCGGGCTGCCGGTCACCCAGACCGGACCCGCGGCGGCCGAGGCGGCCTGGTGGTACGCCGACCGCGCGACGCCAGGGCCACTGACCTCGACGACCGAGCGGATGCCCGCCCGGCGCAGGGCGGTGTCGACCCGGAAGGCGACCGCGGGCGGATTGCCCTCGGGACCGATCTCGACGAGCACGACCCGCTGCGGCAGTGAGCCGGGGACGCTGCCAGCCGGGGTGTTGCGCCACACGGCGTGCACCGAGCGGACGTCCGGCAGCACCTGAAGGGTGCGGTCGAGCGCCTCGGCCAGGCCGAACTCGGGCTGATTCTCCCCGGTGAACCGGTGGGTCAGCTCGTGCTCGGACTCGTCGACGAGCAGCTCGTTCGCCAGCGTGGCGTCGGACCGGCTCATCTCCAGCACCAGCGCGAGCTCACGCTGCTCGGCCGAGCTCACGGAGATCCGGCCCGCGATGAGCGTGCCGGTCGTGAGCTCGACGGCTTCGTCGATGTGTGCGCGGGCGATGAGCTCCCGCGATTCGGTGAGCGCGCTGTCGTCGATGCGGCCCGCCAGGGCCAGCAACAGGTTGTGCAGTCGCAGGGGTACCGAAAACCCGTCCATAGGCGGGCCGTCGTGGACCTCCACCATTGCTCTCCTCCCAGCTCGCCTGGCGGAGCGAGCGCTAAGCGGCAACCAGCCGATTACCGGTGTCCGTGGCTCCCGTGCAGACCAGCTCGGAACTGGCCAGCGCGGCCCGGTGGTAACCGGACAGATCGAAACGCGGCGGAAGGACTTCGACGCTGGGTTCCTCGTCACCCAGTACGCGCAACACGCGCTGTAGCTCCCCGGCCAGCCTCGGCAACCCGGACAGCGCAGTCACGAGGAGCACACGCTTCGTCCCACCCGCACCAGCAGCACCCCCGCCTGAAAAGCCGAGATGCCGCCAGCTCTGCCGCACTTCACCCACATCGGGTCGACCACGCAACGTTGCGTGAATCAACACGGACACAGAGTCGACGGAGTTCACCCATTCGGGCGCACTCTGCGTGAATGTGTACCCCGTCTCGGTGACGTCGTCTACCCCGAGGGTCGAACTGACCTGATGCCAATCGGCGCCATGCGGAATGAGCCCCGCCACGAGCAGGCGATACTCCGTTTGATCGAGATCGATCCTGTGCTTAAGCAAAGACCTGGGCAGGGTGCGCGCGAGGGTGCCCATGGCGCCTTCGCCGAGCCAGTCGCGGAACCGCCACAGCAGCTGGTCCGGCAGGCGGCCGGCGAGCCTGAGCAGCAGTTCATGCAAGGACTGCTCGATGTCGGGATCCATCACTTGACCTCCACGATTACCTCGACCTCCACCGGCGCCCCGATCGGCAGCTCCGCGACGCCGACAGCCGAGCGGGCATGCACGCCCGCGTCGCCGAAGACCTCGCCGAACAGCTCGGACGCGCCGTTGACCACCGCGGGCTGACCGGTGAAGCCCTCCGCGGACGCCACGAACCCGACGACCTTGACCACCCGGACCACGTTGTCGATCCCGACGAGCGCGTGCACCGCGGCCAGCGCGTTGAGCGCGGACGTGCGGGCGTGCTGCTTGGCCTCTTCGGGGCTGACCTCGGCGCCGACCTTGCCGGTCGCGGCGAGTTCGCCGCCGACGAACGGCAGCTGGCCGGACGTGTAGACGTATTCACCGCTGCGTGTGGCGGGCACGTAGGCCGCCAGCGGCGCGGCGACGGCGGGCAGTTCGATACCGAGCTCAGCGAGCCGGGCGCTCCAGGTCATCAGTCAGATCCTTCAGTTCTTGGGCCGCTTGAGGTACGCCACGTGCTGCTCGCCCGTCGGGTTCGGCAGCACGGTGACCAGTTCCCAGCCATCCTCGCCCCACTGGTCGAGGATCTGCTTGGTGGCGTGGATCAGCAGGGGGACGGTCGAGTACTCCCATTTGGTGGCGCTCATACGCGGGAGCGTAACCAAGTGATCCGGAGTGAGGACAAATCGTCTCGAAAACTACCCGGGGTAACCACACTGAACGATCACTTCACCCCGATGTGGCCTGGCCGACACCCGAGCCTGTCGCGCATGCTCGGTCCCCACACGTTCACAGCTGGGGGCAGTCAGCTGGGGGAGGTCAGCTCGGGGAAGTCAGCTCGGGGAAGTCAGCTGGGGGGAGGTCACAGTGCGACTGAAACAAACAATCCTGGTGACCACATTCGCCCTCCTCGTTGGCTTGCTCGCCGCGACCCCCGCCGACGCGCGGACCAGCGTCAACGACTGGTCCTGCCGCACGGGCGAGGCGCATCCGGTGCCGGTCGTGCTCGTGCACGGCACCAGCGACAACAAGGAATCCACCTGGCGTGAGCTCGGCCCGATGCTCGCCTCGCGCGGGTACTGCGTGTTTTCGCTCACCTACGGCGTCCTGCCGGGCGCGTCGACCGGGCCGGACGCGGTCGGCGGGCTGACGCGGATCGAGGACAGTTCTCGCGAGCTCGCGACGTTCACCGGCAAGGTCCTCCGCGCCACCGGACGGCCCAAGGCCGACATCGTGGGGTACTCGCAGGGGACGCTGCTGCCGACGTACTACGCGAAGTTCCTCGGCGGCCGCACCAAGATCAACCGGTACGTGAGCCTCGCGCCACTGTGGAACGGCACCGACGTCGCGCTGGCCGCGGACCTCGTCGGCCTGCTGCGCCTGCTCGGCCTCGACGGGCTCACCCGCCTGCTCACGAACTGCGCCGCGTGCACGCAGGTGCTCACCGGCTCGCCGCTGCTGGAGCGGCTGCGCGCGGACGGGATCCGCGTGCCGGGCATCCGCTACACGAACATCGTCACCACCCACGACCGCAACATCGTGCCGTACACCAGCGGCCTGCTGAACGGGCCGGACGTGACCAACGTCGTCCTGCAGGACACCTGCGCGGCGGACGAGAGCGAGCACGGCAGCCTCGTCGTCGACCCGAACGCGCTCGGGCACGTGCTCAACGCGCTCGATCCGGCGCGCGCCAGGCCGGTCCCGTGCCGTCCCACTGGGCCGGATGGGCTAATCCGGTGAACTGATAGCGATCCTGACCACATTGTGGTTCACTTCACACCTACTCGTCAGTAGTTAGGGAGTACCCGATGCGGACAACGAAGTCCCTCGCGGCCGCCGTCCTGGCTGCCGCCCTCGCCCTGATCTGCGTCCCGGCGGCGAACGCGACGGCGAACCTGCCCGTCCCGTGGACCCTGCTCGCGGCCGTCCCCGCCCAGCTCGCGAACCCCGGCGGCGCGCCGCCCGGCGCCAACGACTTCTCCTGCAGGCCCAGCGCCGCCCATCCGGAACCGGTGGTGCTCACCCACGGCCTCGGCGCCAACCAGACCGTCAACTGGCAGACGTATTCGCCGCTGCTCAAGAACAACGGCTACTGCGTCTTCTCGCTGACCTATGGCGTTCCCGGCACGCCGATGCCGATCTACCAGCCCGGCGGCCTGGTCCAGATGCAGCAGAGCGCGCACGAACTCTCCCTGTTCATCGACAGGGTGCTCGCCGCGACCGGAGCGTCCAAAGTGGACATTCTCGGCCACTCCGAAGGCACCGTGATGCCGAGCTACTACGTCAAGAACCTCGGCGGGGCGGCGAAAGTGGCGAAGTACGTCAGCCTGACCCCACTGTGGAAGGGCACGACGCTCTTCGGCGTCTCGCACCTGTACGACCTCGCGAAGGTGCTGAACCTGAACCCGCTGATCGACGGCGCGCTCGACCCCGCTTGCGGCTCGTGCCGCCAGTTCCTCCAGGGCTCGGACTACAATAACGACATGAACAGCGGCAGCGGCATCTTCCAGCCGGGCGTCGAGTACACGAACATCCTGACCCGGTACGACGAAGCCGTGGTGCCCTACACGAACGGCCTCGGCTCCGGCCCGAACGTGCGCAACATCGTCCTGCAGGACACCTGCGCACTGGACTTCTCCGAGCACGTGGGCCTCGCGGCGGACCGCAACGCGGCGGGCCACGTCCTCAACGCACTGGACCCGGCCCACACCAAGCCGGTCCCCTGCGTCCCCGCCGGTCCGCTCGGCAGCTGACGCAACAGTCCCTGAAGGCCACCATGAGGGACTCTAGGTCCCTCATGGTGGCCTTCAGAGGCCGCTAACGTGGGTGGCGTGGAGAGCTGGCGGGTGTTCGCGACGGTGCTGCTGGCGGTCGCCGGACTGCCGCTCGTGCTCGTCGTGATGGCCAAGGCGCGCGACCGGACGGGCAGTTCCGGGCAGGTCGCGATTACCGGCGCAGTGACGTTCACCATCCTCGTGGTGCTGGCTGTGGTGATGCTCACGGTGCTACCAGGGGTCCTGACCTGGGTAATCGTCGGAACGGTCGCGGCTGCGCTCAGCGTCATGCTGCTGGCCAGCTGACGCCTCAATTAGGGTGAACAGGTGACGACAGGACCCGCCGGCTGGACCGACGAACTCGCCCGAGCACGGCTGCATTTCGTCACGGGCAAGGGCGGCGTCGGCAAGACCACGCTCGCCGCGGCGCTCGGCCTGGCGCTGGCCCGTGGCGGGCGCCGCGTGCTGGTGATCGAGGTCGAGGGCCGCCAGGGCATGGCGCAGCTCTTCGACACCGAGCCGCTGCCCTACGCCGAGCAGCGCATCGCGGCCGTCCCCGGCGGGGGCGAGCTGCGCGCGCTGCACATCGACGTCGAAGCGGCGCTGCTCGAGTACTTCGAAATGTTCTACAACCTGGGCTTCGCCGGTCGCACGCTGCGGCGGATGGGTGCGATCGAGTTCGCCACCACACTCGCGCCGGGACTGCGGGACGTGCTGCTCACCGGCAAGATCAAGGAGTGCGTCGGCCGGACGGAATCCGACGGCCGCCACACCTACGACGCGGTCGTCGTCGACTCCCCGCCGACCGGCCGGGTGGTCAAGTTCCTCGACGTCACCAAGGCGCTCACCGACCTCGCGAAGACCGGCCCGATCCGCGGCCAGGCCGACGGTGTGGTCCGGCTCCTGCACTCCGGCGAGACGGCCGTGCACCTGGTCACGCTGCTGGAGGAGATGCCGGTCCGCGAGACGGTCGAGGCCGTCGCCGAGCTCGACGGCGCGGACCTGCGCCCAGGCGCGGTGCTGGTCAACCGCGTACGCCCGCCCCGGCTCCCCGCCCGCTCGGTGTCCTCCGCCGCTGACGGCCGTGTCGACGCTTCGCGCGTCCGCGCCGGGCTGGCGTCGGCCGGGCTGAAGCTGCCCGACGAGACACTCGAAGCGCTGGTCGAGGAGACCGTGGAGCACGCCGTCCGCGTCGCCGCCGAGCAATGCGCGCGAGAACAGCTGGCCGAAGCCGACCTGCCGACGCTGGAGCTGCCCGACCTCACCGACGGCGTCGACGTCCCCTCGCTCTACGACCTCGCCGAAGCACTGACCGAACAGGGGGTGCGGTGATGGACTCCACCCGTGCGGACGCGGCGCAGGACCCTTCGCTCGACCTGGACGCGCTGATCGACGACCCGGAAAGCCGCGTCATCGTCTGCTGCGGTTCCGGCGGCGTCGGCAAGACGACCACCGCGGCGGCGCTCGCCCTGCGCGCGGCCGAACGCGGCCGCCAGACCGTGGTGCTCACCATCGACCCCGCGCGGCGGCTGGCGCAGGCGCTGGGCCTGCGGGAGCTGGGCAATCACCCGCGGCAGGTCATCGTCGACGGCTTCGAGCCCAAGGGCGAGCTGTGGGCGATGATGCTGGACATGCGCCGCACGTTCGACGACATGGTGCGCGTGCACGCCGGGCCGGAGCGGGCCGACCAGCTGCTGCAGAATCCCTTCTACCAGACCATTTCCACCTCGTTCTCCGGTACGCAGGAGTACATGGCGATGGAGAAGCTCGGCCAGCTCGCGGCGTCGGGCGACTGGGACCTGATCATCGTCGACACCCCGCCGAGCCGGTCCGCTTTGGACTTCCTCGACGCGCCGACGCGGCTTTCGAGCGCGCTCGACGGCCGGATGATCAAGCTGCTCACCGGCCCCGCCAAGGCAGGCGGCTGGGGCCTGCGCAAGGTCGTCACCGCCGGGGTCTCGCTGTTCGCGAAGGCCGTTTCGACGATCATCGGCGGCCAGTTGCTCGCCGACGCGTCGGCGTTCATGCAGGCCTTCGACAGCATGTTCGGCGGCTTCCGCGAACGGGCCCGCAAGACGGCCGAGCTGCTGCGCTCCAGCGGGACGTCGTTCCTCGTGGTCGCCGCGCCAGAGCCGGATGCGCTGCGTGAGGCGGCCTACTTCGTGGAACGGCTGTCCGACGAGTCGATGCCGCTGGCCGGGCTGGTGGCGAACCGCACCCACCCGGTGCTCGCCTCGCTTTCGGCAGGCGAAGCACTGGCCGCCGCCGACGCACTGGAGAAAGGCGAGACGAGCGCCCCGCTCGCCACAGCCGTGCTGCGGCTGCACGCCGACAGGGTCGCGCTGAACGAGCGAGAGAACAGGCTGCTCGCGCGATTCACCCGCGGGCATCCCGAAGTCCCGCTCGTGCGGGTACCCGCCCTGCCCAGCGACGTCCACGACCTCGAAGGACTGCGCGACATCGGCAGCAGGCTGGCCAAGGTCTCGTGAGCGGCGCGGCCGGTGCTCACCGGCCGCGCCACCCGCGAGTCAGCCGACGCGTGCTTCCTGCTCTTCTTCCTCGTCGGCCCCGCAGAAGCGCCGCTTGGCCGCTTCCAGCAGGTCCGACCAGCTCACGACGTCAGGACGACGGCGCAGCAGCGCGCGCCGTTCCCGTTCCGTCATGCCGCCCCAGATGCCGAAGTTGATCCGGCCGTCGAGCGCCTCGGCGAGACATTCCGTGCGTACCGGACAGCCCTGGCACACCGCCTTGGCCCTGTTCTGTTCCGCTCCCCGGACGAACAGGCCGTCCGGGTCGGTGTCTCGGCACGACGCGTCGATCCGCCAACTCGACTGGTTGGTTTCCATGCCCCCAGCTCCCTACCCTGGTGTCAGACACACCATTGGGGGACGCAAAAACACTTCGCTCCCCCACGAGCGTGTCTCCCTCTAGCTCACGTCGGTGGACCGGACACCTCCCCGGTGCCGGTGCCGCGATCCGGCCGGACATCGTCGCCGATGCTCACCCGTCCGCTGGCTGTTCTTCGCGAGACTGTGACGGACTGTAGGGGCCCTCGGTTCCCCCCGCCAAGCCCCAGAATGCCCGCCGATACCAGAAGTGACCTCACGGGGTGGCGTTTGTCGTCGAAAACACCACCGCCGGAGGCGACGTCACGAGAGCCTGACAGCGTCCGCGTACCCTGGCCTCGTGCGCAAAACGGACGCTTTGCTGAAGCTCATCGGCCTTTGTGTGCTCGCGGGGGTGCTGGTCGCCGGCATGTTGTTCCCGATCGTGGGTGCCGGCGGGGTCGTGTCGAACCAGGCCAGCGAGACGGTGGACAAGACGTCCTCGGACCTGGCCGACATCCCGCCGCCCTTGGTGACGACGATCACGGACAACGCGGGCAAGCAGATCGCCACCCTGTACAAGCAGTACCGGCTGCCGGTGAACGAGACGCAGATCAACGAGGCCACGCGCTGGGCACTCGTGTCGGTCGAGGACAAGCGCTTCTACGAACACCACGGCGTCGACTGGAAGGGCACGCTCCGGGCCGCGGTCAGCAACGGCACCGGCGGCGACACCCAGGGCGCCTCGACGCTGACCCAGCAGTACGTGAAGAACTACCTGATCAACGTCGTCTACCGCGACAACAAGTCCGGCCAGGAGAAGGCCAAGGAGCAGTCGGTCGCCCGGAAGCTCAAGGAAGCCCGGATCGCGATCCAGCTCGAGACCAAGCTGACCAAGCCGCAGATCCTCGCCGGCTACCTCAACGTCGTCGAGTTCTCGCGGCAGATCTTCGGCATCGGCGCGGCCGCACAGGCTTACTTCAACACGACCACGGAGAAGCTGACCGTGCCGCAGGCCGCCCTGCTCGCGGGCCTGGTGAACAACCCGATCAACAACGACCCGTGGAAGTACCCGAAGAAGGCGACCGACCGCCGCAACCTGGTGATGGACCGGATGGTCGACAACCTCAAGCTCGCCAAGGCCGACGCGGAACGGTTCAAGGCCGAGCCCCTCGGCGTCGTACCCGACGGCCCCCAGAAACCGGCCGCGAACTGCGTCGGCGCGGGCACCGAAGCCGGCTTCTTCTGCCAGTACGTCGAGGACTACCTGCTCAAGGCCGGGATGTCGCAGGACGACTTGTACACCGGCGGCTACACGATCAAGACGACCCTCGACGAGAAGGCGAACCACGAGGCGAAGATCTCCGCCGAGGCGCAGGTCGACAAGACGCAGCCCTACATCGCCAACACTCTTTCGCTGGTCAGACCCGGCAAGGACAAACACGTGGTCGTCGCGCTGGCGGCCAACCGTGACTTCGGGCAGGACCAGTCCAAGGGGCAGACGCTCTACACGCTGCCGTCCGGGGTCTACAACACCGGCGGCGCCGGGTCGACGTACAAGATCTTCACCACCGCGGCCGCGCTGGACAAGGGCGTCGCGGGGATCTACAGCAGCGTCGACGTGCCACCCAACTACACCTCGCACGTGTTCTCCGGTGGCCCGAAGAGCTGCCCCAAGACCGGTCCACCGCTCAACTCGAACTGGTACTGCGTCGGCAACGCGGGCGACTACAGCGGTTTCGGCGGCGCGACGAGCGTCCAGGAAGCGCTGGCCACCTCGCCGAACACCGCGTTCGTCGAGCTGGAGGACAGGCTCGGCAGCACCGGCCCCGGTATCGACATGGCGAACAAGCTGGGCATGCGGGAGACGATGTCGAGCACGATCAGCGGCGGCACGGTCGACCCGAAGTCCGACGAGGCGGCGAAGAGCCAGTCGCAGGCGCAGGCCTATGGCCCGACCTCGAAGAGTCCCGGCTTCGGCGCGTTCACCCTGGGCTTCAGCCCGCTGAGCGGCCTCGAGCTCGGCAACGTCGCGGCGACGATCCTCAGCGGCGGGGTCTGGTGCCCGCCGACGCCGATCGGCGGGATCACCGATCGCGGTGGCAAGCCGCACGCGATCACCGAGGCCGCCTGTGAGCAGGTCGTCCCGGCGGAACTGACGAACACGCTGGCCGTCGGGCTGAGCAAGGACGACCAGGGCGGTGGCACCTCGGCGAAGGCGGCCCAGGCCGTGGGCTGGAACCGGCCGATCATCGGCAAGACCGGAACGACGAACGACAACGTGTCGGCCACCTTCGTCGGCGGCACCCCGCAGCTGGCCGGAGCGGCGATGACGTTCAAGTTCGGCGGCGGCAAGGGCGGTATCTGCGACGCCGGCCAGGGCAATGTCCGGCTTTGCCCGAGCGGGAACATCTTCGGCGGCAAGGCGCCCGCCAGGACCTGGTTCGGCGCGATGACGAACATCATGGCCGGGCAGGACGCCCCTGGGCTGCCGGAAGCGGATCCGAAGTACACGGGTGGCGCACCGCGGTAGCCACCCCGCGTCGATTCTGCGATGAGGAGACGTTCAGACCGGTCCAGGCTGTGACAGCCTGGACCGGTCGGCGTAATCGGGAAGCATTTTCACCCGCCCGCAGGGGTTCCCGAAGAGCGCTTTCGTACCGGTCAGGTCCTCGAACGTCGGAGCGACCCGGATCGGAATCAAGACAAACCGTCGTCGTTCTCGCCCGGCTCGCGGCGGGAAACCCGTCGTCGGACCGGCTGAACGCGGTGCCGCGGGTTCCCCGGAATGGGGGCGAAGTCATCCCACCGTCGAGCACGTATCCTGGACCTTGTGAGCACGCTCAGTAACACAAGCACGTCCGGGGCCACGGTCAAGCGCCTCGCGCTGGGGACCGTGGCGCTCGGCGCCGCGACACTCGGTTACGCCGTCGGCATCGAACGCCACCACTGGACCCTGCGCACGGCCGAACTCCCGGTCCTCGCGCCCGGCTCCCGGCCGTTCACCATCCTGCACATCTCCGACCTGCACATGCTGCCCAGCCACAAGGCGAAGCAACGCTGGGTCTGCGCGCTCAACGAGCTCAACCCGGACCTCGTCGTCAACACCGGCGACAACCTCTCACACCACCAGGCCGTCCCGTCGGTCATCCGCGCCCTCGGCCCGCTGCTCGACCGGCCCGGCCTGTTCATCTTCGGCAGCAACGACTACTACGCGCCCAAGCCGAAGAACCCCGCGCGCTACCTCATGCCGCGCGGCAAGAAAAAGAAGATCCTCGGCGTCCAACTCCCCTGGCGCGACCTGCGCGCGGCCTTCGTCGAGCACGGCTGGACCGACCTCACCCACGTCCGCCGCACCATCGAGGTCGCCGGACAGGACGTGTTCGCCGCCGGCGTCGACGACCCCCACCTGCACCGCGACCGCTACGCCGACATCTCCGGCCCCGCCGATCACACCGCGACCGTCCGCATCGGGCTCAGCCACTCCCCCGAACCACGCGTCCTCGACACCTTCGCCACCGACGGCTACGACCTCGTTCTCGCCGGCCACACCCACGGCGGCCAGCTCCGCATCCCCGGCTACGGCGCCGTCGTCACCAACTGCGAGCTCGACCGCTCCCGCGCCCGCGGCGCCTCCCGCTGGGGAGCCCGCATGTGGCTGCACGTCTCCGCCGGACTCGGCACCTCGCCCTACGCCCCCGCCCGCTTCGCCTGCCCGCCAGAAGCGAGCCTGTTGACGCTGGTCCCGCGCGGATCCGGCACCCCCGGCACCCAGAAGCCAGCCCAACGCAAAGCCCGAAACACCGTCCGGTAGAGTTCACGTCGGCCCAGTAAGTGATACATCGGGGTGTGGCGCAGCTTGGTAGCGTGCCTCGTTCGGGTCGAGGAGGTCGTGGGTTCGAATCCCGCCACCCCGACGGAAGATCAGGGAGATCTGTATCTGCGGAAATCGCAGATGCGGATCTCCCTTTTCGTTTCCTGGGGGTCGAACCCCCAGACCCCCGCCAGGCGGGGCTTCGCCCCCCTGGACCCCCAGTTGTGGGCGGGTTGGGTGTCTGGCTCTGGTTGGGCTCTTGGCGGGTTTTTTTGGGGCTTTGCCCCTTGCCCCCTCGTGGGGGCGGGTTGCGCTTTTAGGTTGTTGTTGTCGTTGTTGCTGTTGCTGTTGTGGCTGTTAGTTCGGTCCAGCATTGGGTGAAGTCGCCGTCGGTGCCTCGGGTCCAGGTCCAGGCTGAGCGGGCTGCGGAGGCCAGTTGGTCTCGGTCGGCTTCGGGGCCTGGGGTGTTTAGGGCCTCTACCAGGCGGTCTTCTATGTACTTTGCCAGTTCTCGGTAGGTGAGGTCCTGGCGGTAACGGGTTCTGGTGTGGAGGTTGGTGAAGCCTGCGGCGGTTACTTGGTCTGCGATGTGCTTGCCTGCGAAGGGATTGCCGCCCGCTCTGCGGCGGAGGAGATAGTGACCTCGGAGGGCCGCGTCGACGTTGGCTGTTTTGGGGCGCAGTCTGGCTCTGCTCCAGTCTGATGTGGACAGAGCAAGGGTGCCGCCCGGTTTCAGGACTCGGCGGAGTTCTTTCAGTGCGGCTGCGGGGTTCGCCAGGTGTTCGAAAAGGGCGTGGGCGAAGGCTACGTCCATGGTGGCGTCGGCTATCGGGAGGGCGTAGATCGAGGCGGCCATGAAGTCCACTGTGGATGCTCCGGCTCGGCGGGCCGCCGTTCGGGCCAGCTCGACCTGGCCCGCGTCGCGGTCGACCCCGAGCACCCGTGAGCCGGGGGCCAGGCCCAGCGTGATCGAGCCGGGGCCGCAGCCGACGTCGACCACCCACATCCCGGGTACGAAAAGCGGCTGCGCGAACACCGCTCGCTCCGCCGCCTGTCGCGCGGCCATCATCGAAACCGCATCCCGCGCGAATCCCGGCGCGTAACCCTCCAGCACCCCGCACACAGTACGGCTCGGAGATGGCAGGATCGAGGGGTGAGCACGCAGCCAGGCAACAAATATCCGTCCGCGGTCGTCCCCGAGCGGCTTTTCGACGACGAGAAGGCCGAGTCCCGGTGGCGTGCGCGCTTCCACGCGGCTCGCCTGTCGGTCCCGGACTGGGCCCGCGACGCCCCCGAAGCATGCGTCTACGTCTCGAACGCCAGCGGCGTGTGGGAGGTCTACGCGTGGGACAGGACCAGCGACAAGCACCGCCGGGTCACCGATCGACCCAACGGCACCCTGCACGCGACGGCCGCGCCCGGCGGCGAGTCGATCTGGTGGTTCAGCGACACCGACGGCGACGAATTCGGCTCGTGGGTGCGGGAACCGTTCGGCGGCCGCGCGGAGGGCACAGAACCGGAGAAGGCGCTGCCCGACGTCCACGACGGCTACCCCGCCGGTCTCGAGATCGGCTCGCGGGTAATCGCGATCGGCGTGTCGACCGACGACGGCAGCGAGCTTTTCGCGCACCTCGACGGCGAGACACAGCGTTTTTATACCCACGCCGACGACGCGTCGATCGCGTCGATGTCGCGGGACGAGACCTTGCTGACGATCTCGCACTCCGAACACGGTGACTCACGTCACCCCGCGCTGCGCGTGGTGTCCACCGAGGGATTCGCGACCGTAGCGGACAAATGGGACGGGGAGGGCAAGGGGCTGGGCGCCCTGGAGTTTTCGCCCGTCGCCGGTGACCAGCGGCTGCTGGTCCTGCACGAGCGGCGCGGCCGCGAGGAACTGCTGATCTGGGACGTCGCCGCCGACACGGAGCGCGAGATCGAGCTCGACCTGCCCGGCGAGGTCGTCGCGGACTGGTACCCCGACGGCAGCGCGCTTCTGGTCGTGCACTTCCACCAGGGCCGGAGCTCGTTGCACCGCTACGACCTGTCGACGGCCGAATTGTCCTCTTTGGACACACCGGCCGGCCGGATCGGCGGCGCGGGCGTCCGCCCCGACGGCACGGTCGAGTACTCGTGGTCGAGCGCGGCGCAGCCCGCCGCGGTGCGCGTCCGCACGCAGGACGGCGGCGACACCGTGCTGCTGACCCCGCCGGGCGAGCGCGCGCCGGAGTCCGCCCCGGTCACCGACGCGTTCGTCGAGGGCGTCGGCGGGCAGATCCACGCGCTGGTCTCGCGGCCGCTGGACGCCCCCGATGGCCCGCTGCCGACGGTGTTCTCGCTGCACGGGGGCCCGCACGCGGCGGACGAGGACCGTTTCTCCGCCTACCGCGCGACCTGGCTCGACGCCGGGTTCGCGGTGGTCGAGGTGAACTACCGCGGCTCAACGGGCTACGGCTCGGCCTGGCGCGACGCGATCGAGGGCCGTCCCGGCCTGACGGAGCTCGAAGACGTCGCTTCGGTGCACGACTGGGCTGTCCAAAGTGGACTCGCAGACCCGGAGAAATGCGTGGTGAACGGCGCTTCCTGGGGCGGCTACCTCTCTCTGCTGGCGCTGGGCACGCAGCCCGCGCGCTGGGCGGCGGGCGTGGCCGGGGTGCCGGTGGCGGACTACGTCTCCGCCTACGAGGACGAGATGGAGCAACTGCGCTCGTTCGACCGCGCACTGTTCGGCGGCTCACCCGAGACGGTGCCCGCCGTGTACCAGGAATGCTCACCGATCACGTACGTGGACGCGGTCGCGGCGCCGGTGCTGGTGCTCGCGGGCGACAACGACCCCCGCTGCCCGATCCGGCAGATCGAAAACTACCTCGACCGGCTCGCCAAGCGCGACCTGCCGTACGAGTTCTACCGCTACGACGCGGGCCACGGCTCGCTGGTGATCGCCGAGACGATCAAGCAGTCCTCCATCGAGGTGTACTTCGCCCTGCGCGCCCTCGGCCTGCGCTGACGCCTCCAGCCCCACTCGACTCGGCCGCTCGACCGCCTCTGAAGGCCACCTTGAGGGACTCTAAGTCCCTCAAGGTGGCCTTCAGAGGCTTGGAACGCGACACAGTTGTCCACAGGTTCATACACTTGTGGACAACTGTGTCGAAAAAGCGCTGAACAGGCCTTACCGGGCTTCGGGGCCGGTAGAGTGGAGCGGGGCAGCCCCCCAGGGCGGGTGGGGGGTGGGGTGCGCGCGGCGGGCGGTGTCAGCGGTCCGAGAACAGGGTGCCGCCGGTGGCCCAGTGCTCTGCGGGGACCTCGGTGATGGTCACCCAGACGCCCTCGGGCTTGCCGCCGCAAGTGCGGACGAACGCGTCGGTCACCTCGCGGACCAGCTCGCGCTTCTGCTCGGGCGTGCGGCCGGGGAACATGGAGACGCTGATCATCGGCATGGTCACTCCTGGGGCGGTGGGACGGGACAACCGAAAGTAACGGCTCACGGGAATTCGGTGGCGGCGCGCCCGCTATGGAGAGTCAGTGACCGGGCCGCTCGAGCTAGAGCCCGCGGTTGAGCGCGCGCAAGCGCTCGACCGCCGCCGGGTCGCCTTCGAACGTGACCCGCACAGCGTCGCGACCGAACAGGAACAGCAGCAGCTCCACCGGCTCACCCACGATGGTCACCGCGTCGGGGCCCGCCTTGACCGTGGCCTCCTGGCCGTCCGGGGTCCTCAGGTTCACACCGACGGGTGACTTCCGCAGGTTCAGCCGAGCCGCCTGACGGGCCGACTTCCACGCCGTCGCGTCCCGCACCGGATCGGCCTCGCGCGGCTCCCAACCCGGCTGCGCCCGGCGCACGTCCTCGTGGTGGACCAGGAACTCCGGGCCGTTCGTCAGCTCGTCGAGCGGACCGATCGTCGTCGGCCAGAACCACGCGGGCCCGGACCGGACCTGCGCGACCAGCTCGGTCCACGGCCGCGCCGCGTACTTGTCCTGCACCCGCTGCGTATGCGGGGCGAGCGCGGGCACCATGATGCCGGGCGCGGCGTCAAGGCGGTGCTCACGGACCAGCAGGTGCGCGGCGAGATCGCGAGTCCGCCAGCCTTCGCACAGGGTCGGCGCGTCCGGCCCGACCTCTTCGAAGAGCACACTCAACGCACGACGTTCATCAGCGGCGACACCCATGGCAGCGACGTTACCCGCCGGTACGGGAGGTCGGCATCTCGCGTGGCCCAGCGCACCATCGGGAAGATCCACGCCGACGAGGGCGCTGTGACCATCGTGAGCCGACTATTCGAACAGATCACCCTGCGCGAACTGACTTTTTCGAACCGCGTCTGGGTCTCGCCCATGTGTCAGTACTCCTCCACCGACGGACTGCCGAACGACTGGCACCTGATGCACCTCGGCCAGTTCGCCGCGGGTGGCGCCGGGCTCGTGCTGACCGAGGCCAGCGCGGTGACGCCGGACGGGCGCATCAGCCCGCAGGACGCCGGTCTCTGGAACGACGAGCAGGTCACTGCCTGGCGCCGGATCACCGATTTCGTCCACGCCCGCGGCACCAAGGTCGGCATTCAGCTGGCCCACGCTGGCCGCAAAGCCTCGACTTTCCGCCCGTGGGGCGGTAGCAGCGGCACGGTCCCGGCCGACGAAGGTGGCTGGGAATCGGTCGGCCCCGACAGCAGGCCGTTCGGGTACTACGCCCCGGCCCGGCCCCTGTCCGAGGACGACGTCGCCCAGCTTCCCGCCCGGTTCGCCGCGTCCGCGCGCCGCGCGATCACCGCGGGGTTCGACGTCGTCGAGCTCCACTTCGGTCACGGCTACCTGGTCCACCAGTTCTACTCCCCGCTGTCGAACTCCCGCACCGACGCCTACGGCGGCATCTTCGAGGGCCGGACCCGCCTGGCGGTGGAAATCGCCGAGGCCGTCCGCGCCGAGATCGGTGAGGCGATGCCGTTGTTCGCCCGTATTTCGGCGAGCGACTGGACCGAAGACGGCTGGCAGATCGAAGACTCGGTCCGGCTGTCGAAGCTCCTGAAGGACAGCGGCGTGGACCTGATCGACGCGTCCTCGGGCGGCAACACCCCGCACCCGGACATCCCCGTCGGCCCCGGCTACCAGGCCCCCTTCGCCCGCCAGATCCGCGAAGAGTCCGGAATCCCGACTGCCGCGGTCGGCATGATCACCGATCCGGCCCAGGCGGAGGACATCATCGCCTCGGGCACCGCCGACGCGGTGTTCCTGGCCCGCGAGCTGCTCCGCGACCCGCACTGGCCCCTGCGCGCCGCCCACGCCCTGTCCGCGAAAGCGCAGTGGCAACCCCAGTACGAGCGTGCCGACTGGTCCTGACTGCCTCGGCGCCGCCCAGGTTTCACGTTCGGCCTGACTGCCCCTGAAGGCCACCTTCACGGCGTTTTACGCCGTGAAGGTGGCCTTCAGGGGCCTTCGGGCGCGGGGGGGGGGGAGGGCCGTTAGTGGTGGAAGGCCGTCGCGACGCCGGAATCGTGCGCGGCGGGCTTTTCCTGTCCCTCGAGATCGGGCAGCGCGCGCCGCAGATCGGCGAGCAGCAAGTCCGCGAGATCGTGCGTGAACCCGTTGCGCACGACGATCCGCAGCACCGCCAGGTCCGTCCGGTTCTCGGGGAACGTGTACGCGGGCACCAGCCAGCCCCGCTCGCGGAGCCGCCGGGAAACGTCGAAGACGTCGAAAGCGGTGACGTCGTTCTTGACGGTGAACGCGAAAACCGGCAGCTGGTCACCCCGGGTGATCAGCTCGAACGGCCCCAGGTCCGCGATGCCCTCGGCGAGGTGCACGGCGACGTCCCGCGACGCCTGCTGAACGGCCCGGAAGCCTTCCGTCCCGAGTCGCACGAAGGTGTAGTACTGCGCGGCGACCTCGGCGCCCGGCCTCGAGAAGTTCAGCGCGAAGGTGGGCATGTCCCCGCCCAGGTAGTTGACGTTGAACACCAGTTCCTCGGGCAGCGCGGCCTTGTCCCGCCAGATCACCCACCCGACACCGGGATAGACCAGGCCGTACTTGTGCCCCGAGGTGTTGATGGAAGCCACCCGCGGCAGGCGGAAGTCCCAGACCAGCTCGGGATCAAGGAACGGCGCGATCATCGCCCCGGACGCGCCGTCGACGTGGACCGGGATGTCCCAGCCGCGGCTGTCCCGCAGCTCGTCGAGCGCGGCGGCGATCTCGGCGACCGGCTCGTAACTGCCGTCGAAGGTCGACCCGAGGATCGCGACGACACCGATCGTGTTCTCGTCGCACCGCGCGACGGCCTCGGCCGCGGTGAGGTGGAAACGGTCACCGTCCATCGGCACCAGCCGCGGCTCGACCTCCCAGTATTCGCAGAACTTCTCCCAGCAGACCTGGACGTTCGCGCCCATCACCAGGTTCGGCTTGCCCGTCCGGCCGAGCTTCGACCAGCGGCGTTTCAGCGCCATGCCGGCGAGCATGCAAGCCTCGGACGAGCCGGTCGTCGAACAGCCCATGATCTCGGCGACGTCCGGGGCGTGCCACAGGTTGGCGAGGATGTTGACGCAGCGCCGCTCGAGTTCGGCTGTCTGCGGGTACTCGTCCTTGTCGATCATGTTCTTGTCGACGCATTCGGCCATCAGCTCGCGGGCCTGCGGCTCCATCCACGTGGTCACGAACGTGGCGAGGTTGAGCCGCGCGTTGCCGTCGAGCATGAGCTCGTCGCGCACCAGCTGCAGCGCCGCGTCGGCGGGCAGCGAGTGGTCGAGCAGCTTGTCGTGCGGCACGACCAGACTGGCGGCCAACGCCGGATTCGCCCCGGCATACAACGGATTCGTCCCGCCTTGGCGGTCCGGACGGCTCGGTTTCCCCTTGTGCAGCACCATGCCCACGACCGTACTGCCGCAGACGCAAACCCGCTTCGGGAGAAACGACCACGACGTCTCCGTAAGGCGCGCCAGCGCCGCCGGAGACTTCACCGCGCGCCTCTTTCGGCCGTCAGGCCCCGCGATCGCGATGGCAGGGCGCCGTACAGACCAGGGCGCCCCTCCGTCGAGAAGGAGCGCCCTGGCAGCGCGATCGCGGAAGCGCGCGCAGACTAAACAGCCTGCTGGGCTTGCCACATCCAGTGGGCCTCTTCGAGCGCGCGGGTGATCTCGATGAGGAGGTCCTGGGTGACCAGGTCGCTCTTGTCCGTCTCGTCGATGCGCTTGCGCAGCCGCTCGATCAGCGTGGACAGGATGTCGACGATCGCGGCGACCGTGGACTCGACGGACTGCCAGTTGTCCGGGAACGCGGGGCTGCCGGAGCTCTCGACGACGGTCTTCGCCTGGCCGTTGGGCGAGACGCCGATCGCGTTGGCGCGCTCGGCGACCTGATCGACGTACAGCCTTGCCGTGGTCACCAGCTCGTCGAGCTGCAGGTGCGCGTTGCGGAAGTTCGCGCCGATGACGTTCCAGTGTGCCTGCTTGGCGATCAGCGACAGGTCGACCAGGTCCACCAGCGTCGCCTGCAAGGCGTTACCGGTGATCTCCTTGTCGGCGTCGCTCAGCGGGCTCTTGATCGGGGAGTTGACCATCTTCGATGTCCTTTCAGAACGTGGTGGACCTGGGCGGACAGGTCAGACGGTCGCGCTGAGCGCGACCTCGATGTTGCCGCGGGTGGCGTTGGAGTAGGGGCACACCTGGTGCGCCTGCGCGACGAGGTCGTCGGCCTGGGCCTGCTCGAGGCCGGGCAAGGAGACGTTCAGCGCGACACCGAGACCGAATCCGGCGCCCTGCTTGAGGACGCTGACCTCGGCGGTCACCGTGGTGTCGGCGAGCTTCACCTTGGCCTGGCGCGCGACGAGCTGCAGCGCGCTGTGGAAGCAGGCGGAGTAACCCGCGGCGAACAGCTGCTCGGGGTTCGTCTTCTCCCCGCCGGGGCCGCCCATTTCCTTGGGGATCGCCAGCGACTCGTCGATGACGCCGTCCGACGAGGTGACCTCGCCGTTGCGCCCATCGCCACGAGCCGTTGCCACAGCGGTGTAAATCGCGTCAGCCATCTTGTCAGCCCTGCTTTCTGATCGGGACACTCTTCGTCGAGCGTCTCATCTGAGACAACGTTCCGCCGGGTCAGAACCGTGCCGCCTCATGGCGGGCGTCACGTTCGCGGAATATCGGGCCAACACAGGGGGTCAACCGGCGCGCGACACCGCGAACTCGGCGACCTGGCGGCCGATCAGCCGCAGCGTCCGGACGGATTTCTCGTCGGAGGCGCCGCCCGCCTCGTCGAACTTGGTCTCGGCGGAGTTGATGGAACCACCCAACGGGGTGGCCCAGCCGCGCAGCGCGTGGGTGATGGTGCGGAGCTGGTCCAGCGTGGTCACCGCGGCCTGCCAGCCGTAGGCGACAGCGGCGAGGCCGACCGCGCGGCCGTCGAGGTACGGGCGGGTGTCCTCCCGCAGGTCTTCGACGTAGTCCAGGGCGTTCTTGACCAGGCCGGACAGCGCGCCGTGGTACCCGGGCGAGACGACGATGATCCCGTCGGCCCGGCGGATGCCCTCGATCAGCCGCAGCGCGCGCTCGTCGCGGTCGGCGAGCGCGGTGTCGTAGAACGGCAGCACCAGCTCGGGCCCGGAGATCAGTTCGGTCGTGACGCCGAGTTCGGCCGCGCCCTCGATGGCGATCCGCAGCGCGCGCTCCGATTGGGAGCCCTCACGCAGGGAGCCGCCGATACCGAGCACGTTGACCGCTTGGGGTGAAGTCACGTCGTCGAGGTTAACCCCTCCAGTTAAGTGGAGGACCAGGATTTGGGACGGAGTCCTCGGTCACACCGGACGCCCGCTGGACCAGGTACCTACTCGCTAGTAACGTCAGGGGCGCATCAGGCCACCAGGAGGAATCAATGGCGATACCGCTCCAGATCCGGGTCCAAGCCGCGGTCTCCCAGCTGCTGTACTGGCTGCCCCGGCCGGTCCGGCGGGCGATCGCGGGCAAACCCGTCCGGCTCGACGGCCAGGAGCTGGCGCTTGACGCCCAGCTCCTGCTCCGCCTGCAGAAACTCTCCGGCGCCGCGCTGGTGAACGGGTCGGTCGAGCAGTCGCGTGCCCTGCTCGACGCCGGCCGGCACTTGGTCAGCGGCAAGCCGATCGAGCCGATCGCGGTGCGCGAGGTCACCATCCCGACCGAGCACGGCGACCTCCCTTCGACGCTCTACACCCCGGCCGGGCTGCCGGAGCCGTCCGGCCTGCTGGTGTTCTTCCACGGCGGCGGCTGGGTCGTCGGCACCCGCGACAGTCACGACAACACCGCCCGCTACCTCGCCAAGCACGCCGGTGTCCGGGTGCTGTCGGTCGAGTACCGGCTCGCGCCAGAGCACCCGTTCCCGGCCGCCACCGAAGACGCGATCGCGGCCTTCGACTACGCCTACGCGAAGGCGAGCGAGCTGGGCGCCGACCCCGCCCGCATCGCGGTCGGCGGCGACAGCGCGGGTGGCAACCTCGCGGCGGTCACCGCACAGCAGGCGGTCCGGCGCGGTGGCGGCGTCCCGGCGTTCCAGCTGCTGTTCTATCCGGGGACCGATTTCTCCACCCGGCGCCGGTCACGCGAGATTTTCGGCGAGGACCTTTTCCTCACCGACAAGGACATGGACTGGTTCGAAAACCATTACGTTCCGCGCGGCACAGATTTGACGGATCCGCGCCTTTCCCCACTGCACGGAGAAGTGTCAGGACTGCCGCCCGCGTATATCGCTACTGCCGGTTTCGATCCGCTTCGCGACGAGGGCGAGGCTTATGCGGAGAAACTGCGGGCGGCCGGGGTGCCGGTGGCGCTCAGCCGCCAGCCGGACCTGATCCACGGGTACATCAATTTCATCGGCGTCGGCCGACGGTTCACCGAAGCGCTCGCCGAGGCCGCCGGTGCACTGCGGCTCGGCCTGAGCAAATAGCGACCCCGGACAGCCGGAATCCGGTGTGGAGAAATGTCCACACCGGATTCCGGTTCCCCCCGATGGTTGGTCCTGGGCTAGTGCGCAGGCACCGGGATCGGTACGGGGACAGGCAGACCGGGCACCGGCAGGCCCGGTACCGGAAGGCCGCCCAGCAGGCCGGAAACCAGGCCGGTCACCGCGACCAGCAGGGTCTTCAGCAGGTCACTGACGACCTTCAAGGGGCCGGGCAGGTCCGGCAGCGCGGGCAGTGGCAGGGGCGGCAGCTGCCGCGGGGTGGCCGTCGGATCGGCGATGAGGCGGGAGGATTCATCGGCCCGATCCTGGGAGTCGACCGCCCTGGCCTGAGTTTCCGCCTGGATCGTGTAGCGCTTGCCCGCGGCGAGATCGGCCAGCACGGGGCTCATCGTGTTGAGCGCGGACTGGGTCTTCGCGACGTCTCCGGCGTAAGCCACCTTGGTCAGGTCGTCGCGCATCTGGAGCACCTGGGCGGCGACCGCCTGGGTGGCCGAGGACCCGTGTCCGCCGGCCGGACTCGCCGCGGCCATGCCGCCCGAGGCCACCGCCAGCAGACTGCCTGCGGCTACCGCGGCAATCGTTCGGGCAATGTTGCCTTTCATACCTAACCTCCTGGCCTCATGGGACCTAACGGTTCTAATCGGTACTCCCCGTGTCGGAGAACCACCAGCCGATCACCTGTTGGAACACATTTCTAACCCTTACGTGCCGAATTCGATACTTCCGAACTATCCCGCAATTGATTAACCCGCCGGGCTTGCCCATACCCCGGAAGATCATCATCACCCCCGCCATTGATCACCATCGGTGATCGGAAAACCCGAAAGTACGTCAAGGTCACCCATATCGGGGTAATCGGCAATTGTTTATCCCCATCACTCCGTCGGACCGCGTGTCGCGACTGCTCCGGACGGGCGGGTCACCCACAGCTCTACCGCCAGTCGGGTTAACCGGCGGCGCCCGAAAAGACGGCGTGACCGCTTTCCGGAATGGCTCAAGAAAAGGACTCAGCCGGATTCCCCGGGCTCACAGCGGGAGTCCGGCCTCCAGGTGCGCGAAGGCGTCGTCGAGCAGCTGCATGTGGTCGGCCACCTCGGAACCGCCCGAGGACAGGAACGCCGACATCAGCACGCCGACCACCGCACCGGCCCAGTTGCGCACCTCGAAGTCGTCCGGCGAGCGGCCCGCCCGTTCCGCGGCGACGTCGGCGAGCAGCTGGATCCCGGCCACGTACTGCTCCATGACCGCGGCACGCAGTTCCGGCTCGTTGAACACGAGCAGCTGACGCTCGCGTTCGCGCTCCCAGGCCTCCGGCGAGAGGCCGCCGAACACCTCCCGCAGGGTCGCGCGCAGGGCCGCGGTGGCGCTGAGCTCGGGCGGCTGGGCTTTCGCCGCACGCATCAGCACGGGGTCGAGCTCGTCATAGACGACCGTCGCCTCTTTGCTGGGGAAGTACCGGAAGAACGTGCTCGGCGAGATCTCCGCGGCGGCGGCGATCTGGTCGACCGTCGTCGCCGCGTAGCCCTGCTCGCCGAACAGCCGCAACGCGTGCCGCTGGACAGCGGCACGCGTCTTGGCCTTCTTCCGCTCCCGCAGCCCGGCGGGCCGGTCAGATGCTGACGACGTCATGCTCCGATTGTGGCCGCCCGGCCACCAACCCCGCCGCCCGGCTCGACAGGAACATGGCCGCGAGTGCCGCGCCTGCCGCGGCGATCCCGGCGCAGGTCCACAAGGTCGCGTCCATTCCGCTCACAAATGACAACCGAGCGTTCAGCAGTAATGGCTGTGAACTCAGTTCACGGGCAACGGCGACGGCCGCCGAGGCACTGCCGCGCGCGACCTCCGCGACCTGCGGCGGCAACCCGCTCGTGTCGAGCCCGGCGCGGTAACCGGCGTTGAGCACGGTGCCGAGGATCGCCACCCCGATCGTGCCGCCGACCTGCCGCAACGCCTGGATGAGGGCCGAACCCGCACCGGCGCGGCCCTGGGTAAGCACGCCCATGGCCTGCGCCATCAGCGGCGGCAGGGTGAGCCCGGTACCCAAGCCGATCACGACTTCCCAGAGCACCGTCGTGCCGTAACCGTCGCCGACGGCCGTCGACGCACCCCAGACCAGTCCGCCGGCGAGCAGCGTGAACCCGAGCACGACCGTCCGCTTCACGCCCGCGGCCGCGCTGAGCGGTTCGGCGGCCTTCGACGCGACGAGCATCCCGCCGATCAGCGGGAGCAGTCGGAGCCCGGTGCCCAGCGCGTTGGCCCCTTCGACCGCCTGGAACAGCTGAGGCAGCACGAACAGCAGGCCCATCAGCGCGAATGACGAGATCGTGGCCAGTACCGCGCTCCACACGAACGTGGGCGAGCGGAACAACACGAGGTCGGTGAGCGGGTTCGCCGCCCGCGTCTGCCACCGGGCGAACGCCGCGAGCAGGGCGGCGCCGACGGTGATCATCAGCCAGGCGCCCGTGCTGCCCCAGCCGTCGCCGCCCGCCCGGACGAACCCGTACGTCAGCGCGACCAGCCCGGCACTGGACAGGGCGATCCCGGCGACGTCGATCCGCCCCGTCCCCGAACCACGGGTGAGCGGGACCAGGAAACCCACCGCGAACAGGCCGACCAGCACGAGCGGGACGTTGATCAGGAACACCGAGCCCCACGAGAAATGGTCCAGCAGCCAGCCGCCGAGCACCGGTCCGAGCGGAATGCCGAGGAAGGTCGCCATCACCCAGACGGTGAGTGCGCGCGAACGTTCCTCCGGGGCGAACAGGATGTTGAGCAACGACATCGACAGCGGGATGAGGAACGCCGCGCCGACGCCGAGCGCCACCCTGGCCGCGATCAGCGTGCCGGGCGAATCCGAATACGCGCAGGCCAGCGAGGCCAGTCCGAACAGAGCGAGCGCGCCGAGCAGCAGCTTCTTCGGCCCGTATCGGTCGCCGAGCAGGCCCGCGGGCAGGAGCAGCGAAGCGAGCGCGAGCGTGTACGCGCTGCCGAACCACTGCAGTTGCGTAGTCGACGCGCCGAGGTCGGTGGCCAGCGTCGGCACGGCCACGTTGAGCACGGTCTGGTCCAGGCCGACGGTCAGCAGGCTCACCGCGAGCGCTGCCAACGCCCACCAGCGACGAGGATACGTCGCGGTCCCAGAAGTCATAGCCCCTCCTAATTGATAGTTACTACCAAATGAGAGTAGCTTCCAAAATCTGCGGACGCCAGCCCTTGGCCGAAAATAAGAAGTTGCACGCGCGTACCAAGATGAGCTCTCATCGACCTGTGCCGCTGCAGCCGTACCGTCGTGTGCTCGCCATCCCCCGTGTCCCGTTTTCGATGACGCTGATGTTCTTCGCGCGCCTGCCGATGACCGCGATGGGCGTGACGCTGACCCTCTACGTCGTGCAAAACCTCGGCCGTGGTTACGGCGAAGCCGGGCTGGTCGGCACCGCGACCATGCTCGGCAGCGCGCTCGGCTCCCCGCTCGTCGGCAGGATGATCGACAAGTACGGCCTGCGCCCGGTGGTGGCGGTCTGCGGGGTCGCCTCCACCACGTTCTGGATCAGCGCGCCACACCTGTCCTATCTCTGGCTGCTGCTGGTCGCGCTGCCCGGCGGGCTGCTCGCCATCCCGTCCGGCTCGATCGCCCGCCAGGTGCTCGCGGCGCTGGTGCCCGAGTCGCAGCGCCGCGCCGCCTACTCATTGGACTCGGTCTCGGTCGAGGCGTCGTTCATGATCGGGCCGTCGGTGGGGATCCTCGCGATCACGCAGCTGCCCGCGTCGACCGCGTTCACCGGGGTCGGTGTCTGCTTCGGGCTGACGGCCGTCCTGCTGTACCTGACGAACTTGCCGATCCGCGGCGAGGACGATTCGCGGCCGAAGATCGCCGGGCCCCGGCCCGCGCTGCGGACCTGGCTGAGCGGCCGGCTGATCGCCACCCTGCTCGTCGCCGCGGGTGCGTTGTTCACCTTGGTCGGCACCGAGGTCGCGGCGCTGGCGTCACTGCGCGCGACCGGCGACGTCGGCTGGACCGGCCTGGTCATCACGGTGATGTGCGTGGCGTCGGTGATCGGCGGCATCGTGCACGGCGCGGTCGCCAAGTCGTTGACCCAGACGAAACTGATGCTGCTGCTGACACTGCTGGTGCTGCCGGTCGGGCTGTTCGACCAGCCATGGTGGCTGCTGATGATCGCGCTGTTCCCGACGAACCTGGTCTGCGCGCCGACGCTCGCCGCGACCACCGAGTCGGTCAGCAAGCTGGCGCCCGCCACCGTGCGCGGCGAGGCGATGGGCCTGCAGGACTCGGCGACGCGCCTCGGGCTCGCCGTCGGCAGCCCGGTGGTCGGGTTCGCGATCGACCACAGCTCACCGGGCTGGGGCTTCGTCGCGGCGGGCCTCGGCGGCCTGGTGCTCGCCGGGCTCGGCCTGATCTGGAAACGCCGCTCGGCCACGGCAGGCCGCGTCCCAGCGCTAACCAGCTGAGCTCACTGGATTTCGCAACTCGTCGACGAGTTGCGGACGTGGCGGACGCTAGCCGCAGGCTTTGCGGAGGGCGTCGAGGCGCTTGACGTTGCGCTCGGCCCATTTGCCGACGACGCCGAGATCCTCGAACCGTTCCTTCTGCACCTCGACGTACGAGTCGGCCATCGTGACCAGCGCGTTCTTCACCTGCTGATCCTGGACCTGACCGGCCAGCTCACGCAGGCGCTTCTCCTTGTCGACGGCCCGCGCCTTGATTTTCTGGGGATCCACCAAGGGATTCAGGTCGGCGAGGCCGAGCGCCTCGGTGCACGCGCTCACCTTGTCCACGGCGCCGTTGGCCCCGTCGACGGCGGAATTGACCTGCTCACAACCGGCCAGCAGGACTGCGGCGACAGCGAACGATCCGAGAACTCCCCAGCGGTTCATGCCACCACGCTACCGGTTCGCACGCGATTGACCAGATACCGCCGACAGCTCGTCAATGTGCAACGTAGTTGCCGTGGCGTGCAGTTTCGTGACGACCCGGAGCCGATCGGGCCCACCGTGAGCGGTGTCCGCACGAACCGAACCGATGCGGTCCGGCATCGACATCCCAACTACGGCTTGACCGGCGACGTCGTGCTCTACGGCAGCGGACCGGGCACGGTGACCACCGGCGTAGAACTCGCGCCCGTGAGCGTGCGCCCGCGCGAGTCCCACGCTCGGGACTGCGAGTTCCACAGTGTGGAGGTGGGTCAGCCCTTCACGCAGATGACCTGCTTGAGGTGCGCTACCACCTCGACAAGGTCCGTCTGCGCCTTGATCACCGTCTCGATGTCCTTGTACGCGCCCGGAATCTCGTCGACCACGCCGGAGTCCTTGCGGCACTCCACCCCGGCCGTCTGCTCCTCGAGGTCCTGGGTGGTGAAGGTCTTCTTCGCCTTGGTCCGGGACATCCGGCGGCCCGCGCCGTGCGACGCGGACTGGAACGAGTCCGTGTTGCCGAGCCCGCGCACGATGTACGAGCCGGTGCCCATGCTGCCCGGGATGATCCCGAGGTCGCCGGACCCCGCCCGGATCGCGCCCTTCCTCGTCACCAGCAGGTCGACGCCGTCGTAGGTCTCCTCGGCGACGTAGTTGTGGTGGGTGAGGAACTGCACTCACCTGCGCCGATGGCCTCAAAATGGGGCAGATCTGGGGCACAAGTGAACGGCAGCAGTCAAGAACTCCCGACTTATGACCCGTGGGGCGTCGTCAACGCGGTCATGTTCAAACTCGCCGCCGACGGGTTCAAGCCCCGACTGTCGAGCGACACGATCGGCGAGGCAAAGGAGGCCGCCAGTGCGCTCCTGATGGCGCTGGGCGTTCTGCCGGTCGTGCCGGACTACGCGGCCGAGGACGCCGTGGCAGAGGCGGCGAAGCGATGACCCGCCGTAACAGTTCCAGTGATCAACTCGAAGAGGTCACCATGGGGGAACCACCGAGATCGCGCCCGCGCATGCTGGCCAAATCTTTGCCGATCATCGTCGCGTTCGTACTTGTCGCTGGGCTGCTCGCCGTTGTGCGCGTTGATCGATCGCCCGTCGCTTCGGCGGCGGAGCCGGTCTGCGACGCAGCGGTCGTCATGGCCGATCGCCTCGATGCGCTCGGGCGGAACGCCTACAGCTGGGTAATCGTGCCCGGAATACTGCCGGGCCCAGCGTGGGGTTTGACGGGTTATCCGACTGACAGGACAGTCTCGATCTCGTCGGAAGTGCCCTGCGAGCAGATGTCCAGTGTCGTGAACCACGAGTGGGCGCACACGCAGCAGATCCGCAAGTACTCCGTGCCTGGACGTGCGGTCAACGCCTTCGGCGGCCTTGACGAGTTCGAGATCGCCGCGGATTGCGCGTCGCTGCTACTTGGATCAAGGCTTACTCCGTACCTCGACCGGCGAAAAATCGCCACCGGTCAGGCGGGGTGTTCCGAGATCGAACTTTTGGCGGCACGCCAATTGGTCGGCATGCACTGACCAGGCACACCTAGCAGAAGGGCCCCGGCGTTCACGAGTCGCCGGGGCCGTCCTGTCGCGCAGTGTGCCTACCGGCGCACCTGAGCGAGCAGCGCCGACCAGCCATCAGATGTTGCGGTGAGATGCCCGGCGGCACGGTCCTTGGTGTCCCGGACAGCCACAGTCGAGGGTGCGTAGGCCACCTCGACACAGTTGTTCGCGCCACCGGAGGATCGGGACGACTTCCGCCACTCGGTGTATTCGACCTCGGTTTTCACTTCTTCTCCAGGTCTTTCGCGACCGCTTCCAACATGGCGATGCTCTCACGCGCTGGCAAGGCGGTTTCGGTCAACGTGCGGAACGCGAGCTGGTAGGCGTTCACGTGTGACTCGCCGTCCAGCAGGTCAGCCCGCGTCAGATCCTCCAAGTACGCCCACGTCTTGGTCGCGGTGCCCACGGCGACATCCAGCAGCGTGAACCCGGAGCCCAACGCGGCGTGCTGACCGGCCGCGAAGGGGTGGACCTGCACGGTGATGTTCGGACGCGTGCTCACTTCAGCCAGGTAACGGAGCTGGCCAGCCATCGTGGCGGGGTCGCCGATCATGCGCCGGAGTGCCGCTTCGCCGAGGACCAGGTGGACCTCGGGCGGCGGCATCCGATCGAGTAGCGCCTGACGACGTACCCGGGAGTCGACGACACGGGAGACATCCACGGCAGCGACTACCGCGCTCGTGGTGACGACGGCCTTGGCGTAGCCCCGCGTTTGGAACAGGCCCGGAATCAGCTCGGTGTCCCAGATGGCCAGCGATCGCGCGTCTGCCTCCAAGCCGAGGTACTGACGTGCCCAGTCGGCGACCTTGCCGAAGCTTCCGCGCTTGCGAGCGTGTGCGGCGAACTCTTCGACGCGGGCGGTGTCCTCGGGACGTGCGCCGTAGAACTCCAAGAGCCTGGTGACCTCGTCGGCCTTCAGCGTGGCTTGCCCCTGTTCCACCTTGCTGATCTTCGAGAGGTGCCAGCCGACGTGGTTTGCGGCGTCTTCGCGGTTGATGCCCGCGCCTTCTCGGAGCTCTTTCAGATCGCGTCCGAGCAGGAGCCGGTAGGTCGCCGGGCCGGTGGATTCCATGGCTGGTGATCGTAGCGTCACCCGATTGGACCGCGCTAACTCGAATTTCTAGTTGTACCGTCGGTGGCACAACGACTACAGATACTCGCGGGGATGCCATGGGAAAACACGTACTGATCGAGACGAGAGTGACCACCGACGCCGATTACACGGCCAGGTACTACAAGGCCCATGGCGCGGCGCACCTGTACCGCAAGCGCGACCTTGCCGACAGCTCGATTGGCCTGCTGTCGCCGTGGTGCCTGGTCGGGAAGCTCGCCCCTGAGCTGCACAAGCGGGGGGACATCGATCCCGCGCCGATCACGCCGGGCAGCTCGTTCCTGGTGTGCCGTCACTGCCGGGCCGAACTCGCCCTTGTCCGAACCGGGCGGATCTCGTGAGCTACCCGAACAGCCCGGCGGGCAACCTGGTGACGCACGACCGGCCGCGCCACGACGAGCGGTGCCCGTGCGGGCTCACTCCTGCCGGGGTGTGGATCGAGCACATGCCAGACGGGCAACGGGTACGCACGCCGTACTGCGGTGCCTCGCCTCGCGAGCCGGAGATCGGCCAGTGACCGCCCTCGCCAGCTTGGACCGCGTCAAGGCTCCCGAGTCGCTGCGCAAGGGGCGAGTCACCGAGGTGGATGCCGAGACGTGGACGCCGCGCGAGCGCGAGGTCCGCGCCTGCTGTCACTGCCACGTCGTCTACCAGTCCGCGGGCTACGCGTGGGACTGCGAGCACTGGCACGAAGGATTGTGATGGTCGACCCCGGCCATCTGGCCGCTGAGTATCTCGCCGGAAGCACCGTGGCAGAACTCAGCGACCGCCACGAAATCCCGTGGTCAACGGCCTATGGACTACTGGCTGCAGTAGATACCCCGATGCGGGCAACGTCTGTGAGGCCACGGCCCATACCCGCGACGCTCGCGATGGACCGCCGGAGAGGCCACACAATCCGCGAGCTCGCACGCACATACGAATCGTCATACGGCACCGTCCAACGATGGCTGACGCTGCTTGAGGCCGCTAAGTCCGCCCCCTGATCGTCCGGCCGCCGCGCTGCTCCCCTCGCGCGGCGCGGCGGCTGGGCTTCCACTTCGCGTCTTACCCGAGGCGCGGAGGCCAGAGCCCCCACGACTTCACGAGCGTGGGGGCTCTGTGCTGGCACCGACATACCCCAGAAGGACCAGATGAACCTGCCGCTGCCGAGCCACGGATGGATGCCCGAGGCCGACGACCACACCGCCCCGCACCGTCCAGCCCACTGGGTACCACCCGGCTGCCACAAGGCGGTCGGGGCTGACGGTCAGGTCCTCTACCTCGCCCAGTGCGGCGTCGCCTGCTACCCGAACTACGGCACCGACCCCACCCGACGCATCGCCCGCCACGGACTCTGCTCGGACTGCGAACTACACGTGCCGTGCCCGATATGCACCCGCGAAGAGGACGAGCTCAACCGCCTGCGGCTGCGTTAGCGGTCCGCCGGAACCGCTGACAGCCCCGAACCGTCACAAGTACAGTGACCGGGGAGCCACTCAGGGTGGGCGACGACAGCGGGGAGCAGCGCGATGGCCGACGGACAGCCGGGGATCGAAGTCGGAACAGACGGCACCTTCGTGCCTCCTGCCCCTGCCAGCGGAGACGCGGGCAAGAACTTCATCGACAACTTGATGACCGCCCCGCTAGACGCCGAGGGCGCGCACCGCGTTGCCGATGGAGGCGCAGACCTGAAACAACAGGCTCTCAATGGCGGGTTCGCGATCAACGAGGCGGGCCTTCAGGCGTATTTGAAAGCCTGTGACAAATTCCTCGACGGGTTCGAGTACTGGAAACGTCAGCTCGAACTACTCGGGAAGGCAGCTCAGATGGGATCGAGCAATTACGCCCGTCAGGTAGCTCAGTTCAACGTAACGGTCCACGAGGGCGACGCCAGTTCCCTGATGCCGAACCTTATGCTCATGCGAGATGGAATCGAGAACGCTAAGGCGGCGCTCATCATCGCTCGCAAGAACTACCGCGAGACTGAAGAACGCCACAGCGTCAATTTTCGTAAACTCAACCAGGGACTCCACGACTCGTGAAAAAACCCACTGGACTTGTAACGTTCGCAGGCATGCTGGTCGCCGCAATAATGCTCGCGGGATGCTCCAGCCCAGTTGAGGGCCAAGCGAAGCCGGGCACGGTTCCGTCCAGCTCCCAAGCTTCCGGCTCGGCGTCACCCACGTCTGATCCCAGTAACCCCTTCGCTAGCATGGACCCTTGCAAGTTGCTTGATCAAGTTCTCGCTGGACAAGGGTACGAGCCCGCGACTCCGGATATCGCCGACCCTAAGCGATCTTGCGGCACTAAAAAGGGCGCAATACAGGGACAACTCGGCTTAGCGCTCCAGGCGGGGCAAAAGATCGACGATAACATCGCCAATCCGGCCAAAGCGGCTCCCGCCAAGATAAACGGCCGCCGATCCGTCCAGGAGAAGGAACCGCTCGGCGATCACGGCGACTGCACCATCGGCATGGAGGTCCAGTCGAACTCGCGCGCTCTCGTTCTGTTCAACTCGTCGTCTAAGACGACCGACGAAGCCTGCGCGGCAGCGCAAGACCTCGCGCTGAAGGTCGAACCGCTACTACCGAAGAACTGACCCAGCAGACGACGAAAGCCCCCGCTCTCAACCGGATGCAATCCGGCGAGAACGGGGGCTTTCGTATGCACGGCTATTTGCCGCGTGTCCCCGGGGTGGTCGACTTCTCCGACCCGGAATCTGGATCCGGCACCTGCACGTCTGACTCTTGAATCGGGCCGTTCGAGTTGGTGAACATCGCGACGATGCCCGCCTCGGCAGGCATGTCCGGCGGCTTCGGGCCCGACCGCCAGGCCGCGTTATCCGGGTGCCCCGGGTTGAACTCCGGGCTCGGGTGGTACTCCTGCTCGCTCATCAGGGTTGGGTCCTTCCAGCTGGTTGTCGTAGTGCCGCTGGCCGTCGTACGAAATGCCGCCCGGCCGCGGCGGCAAGATTTTCCATGCGGGATCCCGATCGGCGTAGATATCCCAGGGCCCAACGGCCAGCGGACGGAAGGCGCGCGCGTCGGCGCTGCGCCCGTACGCCAGCAGCTGGTCGAGCAGGGTCCGGTCGGGGTCGAGGTTTGCGGCCTTGAGCCAGCAATGCAACCGGTGTTCGTCGCTGAACCCGCGGCATTCCGTGGTCGCACGGTGGACGGCTCGGTATGGCATGGCGTGCTCCTGAAAGTCGGCTGGCCGGGCGGGTCTTCCCCACCCGCCCGACCAGCCGCCACGCTAGAACACCCGTTCGACTGGTGCAACCGGCGGGGCCGCTGGCGGCTTCGGTGCGTTGGCCGGGCCGCCGAGCACGGCCAGCGCGGTCACCGCGCCCGTGATGAGGGTCGCCCACCCCGTGGACAGGTCGGGGAACAGCACGGCGATTCCCCCGGCGGCGACGATCGCCCCGGCGACGCCTGCGAGGAACTTCCGGATCCGGGCCGCGTCGAGGCGCCTCATACGGCACCGACCGCGAACGAGTGCGTGGCGGTGTAGCGGACGGTGGCCATCGCCGCATCGGGCGGGATGGGTACCGGGCCGGGCCGGTTGGACTGCCACGTCGTGGCGTTCACCGCGCCACCGACGCCCGTGCCGTGCAGATCGTCGCCGGTGTCGCCGTAGAACAGAATCGCGTGAACCTGGATGACCTCGTTCCAGCTGCACGCGAGGTAGAGCGCGGTCTTGCCTTTCACGATGAGGTCGAGGTGTTCGTCGGTGCCTGCGGGTGCGGTGGCCATGGTGTCCTCCTGGTCGAGTGCGCCGGGAGTGCCGGCACTCTGGGTTGCGCGGGTGGTAGGCGCGTTGTGTTGGCCCCAATCGGGGGCGAGGATGTCGGAGACGTCGACCTGGATTCCGCCGACGTAGATCTGTCCGAGCCGCTGGTAGAGCGCGGCCTTGGTCGAGTGTTTGCCCGTGGACCAGGCGGCGGTTTGCCAGCCGTAGCGGGCGTGCGCGCCGACCGCCATCTCGATGACGTCGAACTCGCCGTAGACGCCGACGAGCTCGCGCCCGCCGAGAATCGAGGCCGCGCCGTCGAGGTAGGCCATCACCGCGGTGAACTGGTCGCGGGTCACCTGGTCGGAGTCGACAGCGAAGTAGACCGGCCGGTCCGCGGGGAACCCGATCGCGTCGGCGTCGGCACGGGCCGCCCGTGCGGCTGCCTGCCCGCCCGCGTAGCCGCCTGCGGCGTCACCGGCGTGGTTCTCGTAGACCAGCGCCACCCCGCGCCCAGCGGCGACCATGTCGGCGTACTCGGCGCGGGTGATGTTCTTGGTCCTGCCCGGCGTGCCGACGTAGCGGATGACCCCGTCATGGCGGGCATCACGCACCGCGGCGGCGCGCGGACGACCCGCCGAGTAGTCGAGGGCGGTGGCCATCAAGTTCCTTCCGGGTAGAGCGGGGGCGGGTCGGCGATGTCGCCGCCGAGCTCACGCACGGCGTCGACGACCTTCGCGTCCCAGCGCAGGTGCACGGTGATCCGTTCTTGGGTGGCATGCTGCGCTTGCCACAACCGGGTGACGTCGGCGCGCAGCGACCGCACCTCGTCGGCGAGCTCGGCGCCGGTCGCGGTCGTAGCGGACAGCAGTGCCGCGGTGCCATCGGTCTTGAGCTTCCGAACCTCGGGGCGCGCTTTGAACACGAGCACGACCGAGCCGAGCAGGCCGGTGATGGCGACAATTGCGCCGGTGACGATGGCCCAGAGGTTCACGTCTCACGCCGTCCTCGCCGCGCCGCGCGCGCGGTAGTCGGACGCGATCGGCCCGGCCGTCATGGCCGAATCCAGGTCAGTTTCAGCGACGGCGTGCTGTCGATGACGCCGAGGGTGTAGCCGGTCTGCGCGTAGTGCCACAAGCTGACGACGTCACCGGCGGCGAACCGGGTCTCTTTTACTACGGTGGCGGCCTGGTACAGCTGCGAGCCGTAGATGCTCGCCGAGTTGTCGCGTCCGGTGGTGAAAGACGCGCCGCTGGCGATCCACAGCAGCTTGTCTCCTGGTTGGGAGTTCGGCGCCCGGATCGAACCGACCAGCGACCAGACACCCGCACGGTTCAGGGTGAATTGGTCGAGCCCGGCATTGGAACTGACTTCCGGGCAGCCGGTGATGGCGCCGCGGAGTTTGAGCCGGGTCTCCGTGCCGGACGCGATGCCTTGGGTGCCGGTGTCGAGGTAGGCCGCGTGCCCCTGAACGGTCGCGCCCATCGTGTTCAGGGTCGCGTCGGTCGTCGCCGTCTTGGTCTCCAGATCCGTCGCCAATTGCTGAATGTGCAACGACACGTTCGGCGGGTCGCTCACCGCCGGGTAGCGGTATGCGTAGATGGGTGTGGCAGGCATGTCAGTTTCTCCTTTCTCAGAAGGGAATTACGGTCAAGACTCGATTGGCGAAGCCGCCGGTTCCGCTGTCGACGCGGTATTTCATGGTGAAGGTGTGCAATCCCTGATTCAGCCCGTCGGCCGCGGTCAGGAGCAATTGAGAGCTCGCGGACATCGTCGCTTCCGGCGCGCCGAGATACGCACTACTGGCGGCGTTGGGTGACACTGTTGATGCGCCGGTGACACGGAAGTTGGCGATGGCGGTACAGTTCGTCACGTGCACGGCAGCCTTGACCAGGACCAGGCACCGGCGGGACGAACCGATGTACACATCCCGAAGTTCCGGGCCGTAGGACGGTAGGTCCACGTAGCCGCCCGCGGTGTCGGACTGACTTTCCTCTGCCACGACAAGCCCAGATCGGATCTGATTCGCGGCGCCCGCGCCGGGCGCTCCCACTTTTCCCCAGATGAAATATTGCGTCTGTTTGCGGACGACCATCACGACGTCATCGGGCTGGTAGGCGACGCCGATTCCCGACTGAATGACGCGCAGGTTCGACAGAATGACCCCGTTGACTTCCACGGTGTTGACGCCTGAGAGTTCGTCCCACGTGACGATCCGGCCGGTGTAGGTGGCGATGTCTTCGGGTCCGGTCGGCGCGGCGGTGCCCGCGGCAAGCAAGCTCGCGATGTCGGCGGCGTTCATGTGAGGTACTGCCTTCTGGTGTCAATCCCCATGGCGCCATCGGCGGACAGTGCGTAGGTGATGCGGTCGATGATGTGCGTTTGGGCGCTGGCGTGGTCGTCATAGGTCACAGTCACCACGTCCCATGCCTCCAGCGCGGCGTTAGGCACGGTCCCGAGACTCACTGTGTAGGGCAAACCGTTGGCGGACAACAACATTGATGCCGCTGCGGCGCTGCACTGTTTGGGGGTGTTGAGGAATGCGGAGCTGTAGAACTTCGGGACCTTCCCGAACGGGCCGCCCCATCGCGTCGGTGATGCCGGGTCGTTGTCGTAGGCGATGCCTTGCACCGGCGGGAGTTCGCCGGTGGACTCGCCGCGCGCAACGACAGCGTTGTAGATCCCGTCCCGGGAGATGGCACGTTTCATCGACACGAGCACGCCGCCCCGGCCGTGGTTGATCGTCCACACAGAATCCCGCGCTTGCGCGGGTGGCGACTTGACTTGCAGCCGCCCGGCGTAGTCGAAATACATCACTTTCCCATACGCGGCAACGAGATCTCTGACGAACTTCAGCCGGTCCTCATCGACGACGTGCGAGGTGCCCAACGTGACCGCATACGCGGGGAAGTCGTAGACAGTGACCAGGTTCGGCACCACTTCGCCGATCACCTGGTCGATGACAGCCCCGACGGACGCGGACGGGCCGAACTGGTATGGCGCGATGTTGCGGCCGTCGCGCACGTTCACCATCCGGTCGGACGCTCCAATGTGGAGTTTTCCGTTCGGGGTACGGTCCTGTTCGACAGAGTCGATGCGGAAGTAGCCGAGTCCGACGAACTCGCGGATGCCGTTGCCGTACTGCACGCCGCGCTCAAGGTAAATCTCTTGCCCGTAGGGTGCGCCGGGCGCGGTCGGCGTGACCGGCCACGCAAGCGACGTGGTGAGGTCTGCCGTTGAGGTGATGTCCGCGGTGGTGTCGGAAGTGACGTCGCCGGAGTTGACGGGGATTTCGACGCCGAGCGGATTGACGCCGGTCTGTCCGGGCGCCACGACTTTCGCGCGGAACACTGCCTTGTGAGCACCGCGCACGGTGTTGAGGAACGAATCAGTCACCGGCCTCACGGCACGATCACCTCGCCGGTGGACACCTTGTCGATGAGGTTCGAGTAGGTCGTGACCGCGCCCAGCAGATCGCCGTAGGTGGTGTAGCTGGCGAGCACGTCGGCGTAGACGTAGGTGTCCCCGTAGACCGTCGAGCCCGGGGCGGCCACTTCGATCAGCGGGAGCTCGAAGAACCGCCGGACGGTGCGCCGAGAGTGCTTCGCCTGCTTGAACCCCTTGACGACCGCGTACAGCGTCGGCACGGCGCACGCCGGGCCCGGTGCCTGCACGAAGACGGGTTCGCCCGCGGACAGCCGCCGATCCATGTCCGCGGCGGCGGCGAGGGTGGCGGTGGTGATGGTGAGTGTCACGCGTCGGGAGCCCATCACGTCGGTCACTGCGACCGGCAGCGTCCGGCCGACGATGTCGAACTCGGCGCCGCGGTCGGGACGGTCGACGTCCGACACGCCGGTGACGGTGACCGCGGTGTTCAAGCTCGGGCGTGACGGGTTCTTGAGCCACACCGACGCCGGTACCGGGGTGATGACGGCGGTGTCGCGGTCGGTGACGGCGCGGCGCGGGACGTAGAGCAGCCGCGAGCGGGAGATCGCCGAGGACCCGCCGGTGTAGGTCGACACTCCGGACGCGAGGATGCGCAGGTTCGCCGCGGCGTTGGTGCGCCACGACCACATGCTTTCGGCGTTCGTGCCGGTGGTGTTGGAACCGCCCTGCTGGTCGCTGAACGCAGGCACCGGCTGTGTCGCGCCGGTCGAGGCGGATTGCTTCCACTGTTGCAGCACCCACACGGTGGCGTCGGCGGCCACACTCGCCGCCGGGTACACCACGTCCTGTGCGGCGGAATTGCTTGAGACAGCGAGATGCACCGGGGTGGTGGCGTTGGTGAACGCGCGGATCTGCGCGGTGCACGAGTCGCCCGCGGCGCCGCCGGTGAACGCGACGGTGGGCGCGGCGAGCCCGGCGGCGTAGGTCCGGTAGAACGCGGCCACGTTGGAGAATCCCCCGGCTAGCCGGGTCCACCCGGTGGGGGTGGTGATGGTGGCGCCGGTCGCGCGGTGGCTGGCCAGCAGCAGCAGGATCGTTCCGGTGGTCGGGAGGGTTCCGGCGGGTAGTGCCGGGGTGAGGGTGGCGTTGTTGCCGGTCGCGATAGCGCCGGTGCCGAGCGAGGTGACCGGCGCCGAGTCGACCGCGGTCATCCGGTAGGTGTTCGCGACACCGGCCGCGAACTCGTAGTCATCGATCTTTCCGGCGCCGCCGATCAGCGCGACGGTGTCGCCACCGCGCACGGTCGACCAGGTGATCCCGTCGGTGGTGCGTTCGACCTTCGCGTAGTCGGCGTCTGTGTTGAGCCCGGTGAACGCGATCCGGACCCGTGACAGGTCGGCGAGGTAGGTGGCGGTGGTGCCCATCACGGACTTGACCGCGGCGGCGTAGGCGTAGAACGCGGGCGTGCGGACACCGCTGGCACGCGAAGCCGCCGACAGGTCGCCGCCGGGGAAGAACGACGCGCGCAGCGCGTTCGACAACTCCAGCTGTACACCGGCGCCCGACCGGTTGCGGTTGCAGATGTTCGACGGATCGGACCCGCCCAGCTCCGACGGCGCGGCGCCGACGCTGAAACCGGCCGCGGCCAGCGCCGCCGAGATCTTGTCCCGCAAGCCGGTGTCGAGTCCGCCGAGTGCCGTCTCAGCGATGCCCGCCGTTCCGGCGAAGCCGTGCACGGACACGGTGCGATCGGTCGAGCCGATCAGCGCGAGGCACTGTGGTTCGTCGAACAGGCCGCTGGTGATGTGCAGATCGGTATTGCCCGACGGCTTGATTCCGGCGAACTCGTAGCGCGCCATCTGACTACCGGCGATCTCGCGCGCGAGCTCTCCGGTACCGGCCTCGATCGCGCCACCGTGAATCGCGATCGCCGACCACCCCGTGCCGGGCGGGCCGGACTGCGTGCGGGTGTAGGCGATGCCCTCGACCTGCTCGGCGGCCAGCGCCGCATACGAGCTGTACGGCGGTGCCATCAGCGGCCACCCCCCGCCAGCGCGGTCCGGCGGGTCTGGCGGCCGAACTCGTCGAACTCCAGCGTCAACCGCTGCGCGATGCCCGCGCCCAGGTCGACGACGGCGTGCAGCACGGTCGCCCCGCCACGCCCGCCGATCGCGTCGGCCGTGGTGGTGGCGTTGGTGACGCGCCCGGTGCGGCCCGGGGTGAACAGCTCAGGTCCACGTTCACCGACCAGGTACGAATGGCCCGCGGACGCGGTGCCGCCACGCGCGAGCATCGGAATGTCCGGAATCGAGGGGATCCCGACCAGACCGGACACGTTGTTGACGCCGTGGATGATCCCGTTCACCAGCCGGATCGCGACGTTCACAGCGCGCTTGGCGCCGGACACGATGCCGTCCCAGATGCCGCCGATGAAGTCGCCGAGCCCACGGAAGAACCCCTTGATCCCTTCTACGGCAACGTTCCACTTGTCACGGATCCACACGACGGCCTTGGTGACGGCCAGGATCAGGTCTTGCCAAATCCCCTTGAAGAAATCGCGGACACCGATCCACAAGGCGGTGAACCACGCCACGACGGCGTCCCATTTCTGGCGAAACCAGATGACAACCGCAGTCACGACGTCGGACGCCCACTTCCATACGGCGTCCCAAATTCCACGGAAAAAGTCCAGGTTCGACACGATCAGGACAATCAACGCGATCAGCGCGGCAATGCCGATCACGACCAGGCCGATTGGGTTCGCGTCCATCGCGGCGTTCAGCAACCACTGCACGACCGTGTAGGCCATGACCACGGTCTGCCAGATCTTGACCGCGGTGATCACGGTCTGAATCACGACGGCGAGCCCGCCGAGCGCGACCACCAGCGGCACCAACCACGTGCTGTTCTGCTGGATGAATCCGGCGATGGCTTGCAGCTTCGGACCTAACCAACCGATCGCCGTGGCGAGGATCCCGCCGACGATGGTAGCCAGCTTGCCGAACGCGTCGGCGAGCGGCGGAATCAGCGGGCCCAACGCGCGAAGCCCGGAGTTGAGGACCTTCCCCACCGCGGCCGACACGGCAGCGAGCGCGTCACCGATGGCCTTGATGGCGGCCTGGCCGTCGGCCGAGGACGTGAATGCCCGGATGGTATCGAGAACGACGGTAAGGGTGCCGCCGAGCTGGCCGAGCCCGGACGACATCAGACCGGTGATCACGTCCTTGACGATTCCGAACACGGTGCCGACGACGGACCCGATCTGCCGGAACAGGTCGAGCGCGCCGCGGATCCAGGCGGCGAGGCGCCCGTCGTTGGCCGCGGCCTGAATGAACGCGTTGAACCGCTCACCGACGTTGCCGAGCCCGGACGTGAGCTGCACGAGGATCGGCGCGGCGACCGCGCCAATCCGGATGAACGCGGCGCCGACCGGGGCGAGGAACTTCCCGATGTTCTGCACGATCCGGGTGGTGGCATTCAAGATGGTGTTCAGCCCGGATACCTGGCGGGGTGCGGCGAGCATCGCCGTGAAGCGGCCCGCCAAACCGCCGACCGCGGACGCAACCGACTTCAGCCCAACCGTCAACTGCGGTAGCAGCGTCTTGAGGTTCCGCACGGCCGGGGCGAACGACTGCTCGAACGACAGCGACACCGCGGACTTCAGGGTGTTCAGCGTCGGCGTGAGCTGCTCGAACGCCCTCTTGATCCCGTCCGATCCGAGTTTGATGGCGGCCATCACGCCGACCGCGGCGAGGCCACCGGCGACCAGCAGCGGAAAAGCGCCGGCGGCGACCGCGGCGCCGACGGCGAGGGCGTGCAGCACCACCACCGCGGTGGCGACGCTGGACGCCGTCAACGCCATACGGCTCAAACTCGCCGCGGACGATAGGACGCTTGCGGAGAATCCGGCGAGGGACTGCTTGTGCTTGTCGGTGGCGGCCTGCATGGCTTTGATCTCGGCGCGTGCCTTCGCCGCGGCCGACGCGAGCCCGGTACTTGAACCGTCGAACCGGATGCGGATGGTGCGTTCAGCGGTGGCCATCAGAGATCACCACCGGCGGAGAAGCGGCGGACAATCTGGTCTGCGGCGTGGTTCCACGCGCTCGAGATCGCGGGTGCTTCGGATTCGACGAGCGGGAAGAACCAATAGGCGTCTTGCCCGCGGTGCGGCCGGTACTGGCGACCGCGACCACCGTGGTAGCGCGGCGCGGCGTACCAGCCCGATCGTCCGAAGTAGCCGAACACGGACCCGAACAGCAGCCCGTAGGCCGGGGCCCGGGTGTGCCCGACCTTGCGGGTTCCGCCGACGGTCACCATCGGCACCCGGTCGCGGGCGGCCTTGATGGTCGGGGCGAGCAGCTTCCCTTGCGGTCCACCGTGCGCGTGTGCGTCGACGACCGCTTTGGCGGCGATGGCTTTGGCGAGCTTCTGTGATGCGTCGCGGAGCTCGTTGTTGGCGTCGGCCGGAAGTTCCTTGAACGCGGCGAGGGTCTCGCGCACGCCCTCGATCCGCAGGTTGACGGTCAGGCTGGTTTTTCCCACTGCTGTAACACCTCCCGTCGGTCATCCGGACATCTGCACGCCGCTGTACGGCGAGCCCTGCCCCGGCTCCGAGGGTGTGCGGTGGTTCCCGTTCGCTTGCTTTTCCTGCTGTTCGAGGATCTTGCTGGCGGTGGTGATTGCCTTGGCGCCCTCGTCGGCCCACACGCTCGGCGCGATGCCGGTGGCGACGGCCAGGGCAATCACCGTGTGCGCTAGCGACCCTCGTTCGTAGGGTCCGAGTCGTCATCCTCTTCAGGCACGACGTCATAGCCCGCCTCGAATTCGGCCAGCGAGCCGGTGAACACGGCGGTCCGCTTGGCGGCGAACCACGCGATCTTGTAGAGGTGCCCCAGTTCCATACCGTCGGCGAGGTGGCCGAACTTCGCGCCCTTGGTGGTCTTCTCCCAATTCAGCACGTCGCGCGCGGTCGCCTTGACCTCGGTGGACTGTCCGGCGTCGTCGGTGACGGTGAACGTGATCACGCGAACATCACCACCGCTCGGGTCACCGACGCGGTCGCCGAGTAGTCGACGTAGGCCTTGCCGACGTCGGCGGGCAGCACCGCGGACGCGGTGGTCTGCCGGTAGTGCGGCGAGTTCAGCGGGATGAGTTTCGGTGCGGTGCCAACGGGAACGGTAACGACGCGCTCGGCGATGGCAAGGTCGCCGTCGACGGTCTCGGGCGTCTGGACGGTGACGGTGATCGCGCCGCTGCCACCGTTGAGCACGGACAGGAACGTCCGGCCGACGTCGAGGACGTCGCCGTCGGCGGAGACCGCGGTGTGCACCGGCGCGAGTCCGGGATAGACCAGCGGCTGAGCCGCGGGGGTGAGACGCGCTGCCACGTCAGATCCTTTCGTAGGTCAAGCCGTTGCCAAGGGTCCCGATCACCTGCAGGGTGATTTCGGTCATTTCGGTGTCACGGGCGTCGCCGCCGACCGGCGCGGGTTTGATGAGTACCTGCCCGGTAAAGCGGACGTGTTCGCCGACGATCTCGGGGTGGTGGTCGAGCAAGAAGCTGGCGACGACGTTGGGGTTGGACCACAGGAAGTCGGAGATGCCAGCGGAACGCCAATCACTGAAGAACTTCAGCTCAAGTGTCGGCTCGTCGTCGGTTTCCTCAATGAACGTCCCATCAGGACAGAACGTGTACTGCCGGTCTCCGTCGTCGGTGCCGGGGTCGAGATTCCAGCTGTTGAGCTGGCACTCAAACGACGTGCCGCCGATCGTCAACGTGATCAGTTTCAGCCTGCGCTGTTTCACGGACACAACAGCACTTCCTTTCAGGTCAAGGGAAATTCGGCGGTGAACAGGTAGGCCGGGAGATCTCCGACCGGGTATATGCCGGGGTCCGCGGCGTCGACGGTCGCGCCGGTGGCCACTTCGATCGCGGCGGCGACCAGCGGCGCCAGCGTGAGCAGCTGCCTGACCGACTTGTCGTCCATCGACACGACCAGGTAGACCGGAAACGACGCCGAGGTGATCTCGGGCGAGTAGGCGCCCCACACCAGCCGCGGCACGCCGACGACCACGCCCGGCGGGTCGACCGACGCGCCGAGCTCGTAGACCCGCACACCCTCGACCGACGCCAGCGCGGCGGACAGGGTGGCCGCGGCGTCCGTGACGGCGCTCATCCGATGACCGCCACCGCGTGCCGCCCGATCCGCAATAGCCGATCGATGTCCGGATCGAAACTCGCGACGCGCGCGGATCCGAGGTCGGCGCCGAGGTTCACCATCCCGTCAGGTGAGCGCGGCCGGGTGTACCAGCGCGCGGCCAGCCGGATGGTGCCCAACACCAGATCCGCTGTCGGCGCCGGGTAGCGCGAGAGCGGGTCGGCGGTGTAGTTGAACCGCGGCCGGACACGTTCCACGAACGCAACGGCAGCGTCCAAATTGGACTGGTAACGCTGGTCGTCGCGCTCGTCGGCGTCCTTCACCTTCTGGTCGAGCTTCAACGTCGCCAGCGTCGGCGGCCACGTGCTCACGGGCGATCAGTCCTCACTGTCCTGGTCGTCGGCGGTGTCGGGTGGTTCGAGGGTCCAACCGCGGTCGGTGAGCACGTAGCCCCCGGCGCGACGGGTGTAGTCGGTGGTCGTGTCGGCGTCTTCGACCGGGGCGTCCTCGACCACCGCGGCGTCGAGCGCCACAACGGCGGTGTCGGCCGGTGCCGAATCGGCAGGGGCGGGCTTGCGCGCGGCGGGCACTACGCGCCGACCGTGTGCCGGATGGCGTGCAGCCCGGCGGGACGCAGCAGGCGCACCGCGACGTAGCCGAACAGGGCAAGGTCGATGTTCGCCGGTCCGCCGCGCTCCTCGAACCGGAACGTGAGCAGCGGGGATTCCCACCCCCACACGTCTTGGCTGTTGAACACGAGCACGTCGGCGTCAGCGGCGCCGTTGCCGCTCATTGACCAGGTGGGGACGTTGGGCAGCCCGTCGACTGACCAGCCCTGCGTGAGCGCGTTGCCGAGCCCGGACGAGTTCTGCGCGCCGATGCTCGGCAGCAGTGAGCGGCCGTTGCCATCGACCGCGGTGGCGTAGGCCGTGGTGCCTTCCTGCGACAGGTGCGCGTGGTTCGGTGCGGCGAAGCGGTGGAACGGGTACTGCGCGAGCAGCATCCGTTCGGTGGCGAGCAGCTTCTCACCGCCGTAGGTTCCGGCCGCGACGGATCCGCCGGTGGAGGTGTAGACCCACGCACCGGAGGGAACCTGCCCGACGGTGATGGTGCCCCCCGCGCCGTTGACACCGTTAAGCTCGGCGTAGAGCTTGGCTTCGGCGTTCTGCGAGTAGGCCTCGGACATGGCCTGCGTGGCGATCGCGTCGATAGCGGGGTTGGAACTGTCGGCGATCTCCCGGGTGATGGTGAACAGTCCGGACACCGCGCCCGGCGTCACGGTCACCGTGCCGACGGTCAGGTTGCCGGTGGTGGGGTTGGTGCCCTCAGTGTGGTTGCCCGCCATGGCGGTCGCGGTGCCGAACCTCGGGATGGTGAACGGCGTGGCGTCGCTCAGGGAGCCGCGGGACACGGACTGCCAGAACGGGCGGCCCTGCAACAGCTGTGTCACGTAGAGGTCGGGGCGGTAGCCCGGTGGGACGATCGCCGCGGCGTTGGTGGTGTTGCCCGCGGCGAAGTTCGCGGCGAGGATGCCGGACGCCTTGCGCTGCGCGTCCTGCAGCTGCAGTGAGAACTTGCCGAGCCGTTCGCGCGCGTCGTGGTCGCCTTCGGTGCGGGACTTCCACGCATCCTTGATCATCGACGGTCCCGAACCGCCGTTCATCTGGTACACCAGCGGTTCGCTCACGACGTGCGCACCCTGCCCGGCGGGGATGACCTGGCGGCCCTCCTGGTGCTGCGGCAGCGGGAGCTTGGCGAACGCGTCGGCGATCGCGGTGCCGATGGCACCGGACAGTCCGGCGGTGAACTGGACGAAGTCGACTGCGGGTGCCGCGGCCGGTGCGACGGGTGCGGCCGGGGCCGGGGCGGCAGGGGCGGTCATCGTGGTGGTGTCCTCTCGGGTGGCGGCGACGTGCGCAACTCGTGCGTCGTCAAAGGCGGGCATCGCGGTCAGTGCGACCGCGCGCAGGGTGGCGCTGTGCACCAGGCGGACGGACTCGTCGACAGGGTCCGGCGTCCAGCCGTCGCCGTCCTCGAAGTCGATTTCGATCGAGAAGCCGTCGTAGACCTTGTCTTCGGCGAGCGCCAGCATTTCGTCACCGACGGGCCCGCGGGCGACCTTGAACGCCGAGCCGAGCCCGGCATCGCTACTGGAAAGTGTTGCGGCGTAACCGAATGACTGGTAGCGGTCGTGATCTCGGTTGAGCTTGACGCGCGTGGTGTCGCCGCCCCAGTGCAGTGAGTTCGGGGCAAACTTCCAGCGAGCGTAGCCGGATCGCGCGATGGATCCCCACGGGACAGCGATGCCGGAGACCGTCCGGGTAGCACTGTCCACTGTGAACTCAACGGCGGAAGTGCCGGCGTCGAATCCCATCGTGATCGAGCCCTGCTCGTCGGCGAATCGGGCAACCGGCGCGGGTGCGTGCTGGGCGGCGGACACGGGGTTTCCCTCCTGCGGGGCGGGCGCGGGCGGCGCTGTCGGCGCGGCGGGAGTGGGAACGGTTGCGGTCGGAATGTTCTCCAGCACCGCAATCCGTTCGTCGTTGTAGACACCGACTTCCCTGCCTGCCTTGTAGGCCTGCATGCGGGTGAGGGTGTCTGATTTGAGGAAGTGCGCGTACTCGTAGCGGGCGACGTAGCCACGCGGGAGGACGTCGCCCATCGACAGCCGATCCTGTACGGCGCTGGCGAACGCGGACAGCGTGAAGTCGATCAGGTCGAGTCGCCGCTGTTCGGCGTTGGCGTAGGTGCGGCTCGTCGTCGACACGCCGAGGTCTTCGGGGTCAAGTCCGGTCAGGCGGGCGATTTCCAGCACGGCGGTGTCCCGCGCCGCGGACAGCTGCAGCTGTTCGGGGTTCCACTGCAATGCCTTGGCTTCCAGCGCGGCGCCGACGTAGTTCCACACGCGGTCCCGGCGGGCGTCTTCCCACTCGTCGAGCAGATCTCTAACCTCGTCGGGACTAGGGTCGGCGGCGCCGTCGCGCGGGGCGAAGTAGCCCAGCGGCAAGGGGTCTTCGGCGTAGCGCGAGGCAGTGCGGTCAAGTAGCAGGGCAATCCGGATGGCGCGGGCACCGGCGAGCAACAGCGGGTCATTCGGCGAGTCGATACGGATCAACTCGGCGTCGGGTACGTATTCCATCGCTTGCCCCTGCGATCGTCCGTCCACACTGGACACGTAGACCTTGGCGTCCTGGTGGACGTTGACCGTGCGGGCGTCAAGCTTGCGGATTTTGGTGGGGTAGCCGTGCCAGCCGAACTCGGTGACGCGCCACCACGCGCGGCCCTCGAACAGCATGTCTTCGATCGTGCGAGTCATGGTCACCGACCGGGCGACGTCGATTTCGGGCTGTTGCAATAGGGTGTAGGTGTCGGTGACGACGGCGCGAGTAGGACTGTGGGTCTGCAGTGGGAGCGCGCCGAGCGTCCCGCAGATCAGGTCCCGGGCTCGTTTCACCGCGGGAACGGACATGGCCTGCGCGCGGCCCACGCGGCGTTCAAGGGGTCCGTCGAGCAGTGCACCGCCTTGGGTCATCTCGGGCGGGACGTCGAGCATGAAGTTGAGCGGGCGGGACCAGCGCTGCGCGGGGGCGGCCTGCTGTGCGGGGGCGCGTTCCGGTGCGGGCGCGGGTCCGTTGCCCCACGTGAAGATGTCCCGCAGCAGTCCCATGCAGAAAAGCTACCGCCGGTATCTGACAACCGGTGGTATCCAAATACCGTTATCCCCCTGCGGGGCTACGGCGTCGCGCGCGGACAATCATCGGCTTGGGCGCGACGACCACCGGCAGCGTCCGCACCACGTGCACGGCACCCGCGGCGGCGTAAGCGGCGTCGACGTGCCCGGCGCCGCGCCGGACGAACCGCCACCCGCCATCGCCGACGCCGTATTTCTGCGCACCGGCTATGTGCGCGTCCAGCAGCGGGTCTCCGGGCTGTAACACTCGGCGCGCGGCGACCAGGTCGGCGAACCCCTGGCAGGCTTCGGCGACCGCGGCGCCGGTGAGTTCGACGTACTGCGGGCCGGTTGAGCGCGCCCGGCGTTCGGTGGTCTTCGACTCGGGCGGGCGGAGCTCGGCGGCGAGCGCGGCGGCCGGGCCCGCGGGAAACCATGCAAGCGCGGCCGGGGCGATGCGCGCGATCAGCGCGGGCAGTTCGATCCGTGCGTCCTCGGTCGACTTCCACGCGGCGACCGGCTCGACACGCACGCGCCCGTCTGGCGTCTCGGCGGCAGCCACCACGGTCACGTGCTGCCCGTCCGGTGCGACATCGAGGCACAGCATGATCCGTTCGCGGAGATCGTCCATGGTGCCGAGCGGGTCCTTGCACGCTGCCCACGCGACCAGGTCGACCGCCGAGTTGAGCTGGTCGACCTTCTGGCACAACACCTCTGTGCGAAACACCTCGACAGGGTCGGTGCCCATCGCCGAGCGGATCGCGGCGACGCCCATGGTGTGTCCGAGCGACGGGTTGGCCTGTGCCCACGCGTCTTCATCGTCGATCTCGCAGCCGAGCGGCGCGGACCACTCGAACAGCCCGATGGACGGGTCGCGTGCCTCTCCCATGACGTCGACGCCGTCGACGAGTTCGACACCGGCCGCGGCCCGTAGGTGGTTGAGCACCACGCTTTGGTCATCACCCGCGTTGGACAGACACCAGATCTGGCCACGCGCCCGCGCCATGGTGGTCTTAGACAGCGCACCCCACGCGGCCCAATTCCGTTGTTCGCGTAGTTCGTCCATGGTGAGGTGGTCGACGGTGAGACCGCGACCCGCCTTGCGGTTGGACGCGCGGATGAGGTACCGACCGCCGGTGGTGAGCTTGAGCGCTTCCTTGCCGTTCGCCCGGATGTAGGCGAGCTTCTCGGCGGCGAGCTCGGGCACCTCGTCGATGGTGTCGTTGGCCAGCTCTAGCACTTCCTGCGCAATGGAGAGATCTTGTGCGGCGCCGAGGACCAGGCGGGCGCCGTCGACGTAGAGCCGCCACAGCGCGAGCACCTTGGACAGGTGCGTCTTCCCGTTCTGCCGAGCCACCAACGAGATGACCGTGCGGAACCGGAACGTGTTGTCCGCCAACAGTTCTAGCGCATGGATGACCAACCACTCTTGCCAGGGCAACAGGGGTTCGCCGAGCACGTCGCGGGCGAAGTCGATCACCTCGTAGCCGCGGGTGCTCGTGCGGGTGAGCCGCCGGAGAGGCTTGGTGAACAGCCGGGCCTGTGTGCGGCCGATCAGCGGCTTGCTCGCTGGCCGCCCGGCGGACGGGCGCGTCGTCGAGCGCCGTTGAGCGCGGCGGGTAGCCCATTCCGCCGGGCGCCGCTGTCGGAAGTGAGCCGAGCAGAAGCCGTAGGCCTCTTGGGGATCCGTGCAGATCTTGAGCCTGCACGGCTTGGGCTCAGCGGGCGGCGCGGATCGCCGCGAGCTTGCCACCGCCTGCACGAGCGCCACCGCCCTTCGCCGCGGCACGAGCCTTGGGCGTAGCGCCGAGCGCGTCGAGCGCGGCCAGCAGCCGCGGTCCAAGTTTCTCCAGCACGTCGGCGCGCTCGGCGGGGTCGGCGTCGTCGATCTGCTCGGCGTAGGCGGCGGCGAGCTTGACCACCGCCCGATCTTCCGGCGAAATCTCCAAACCGGCGACCGTCTCGGCCACCGCGGTCACAAGCAGGCCAGCCACGTCCCGCAGACACCCGCCGATATCAGTCACGTCCTGGCACCTCCGATCCTCACTGTACCGGCGGTATCTGAGTACCCGTGGTACGTGAAGCTGCTCGGCCGCCCTCGGGGAGAGAGGAACATAAGGACGTGGATGTCCGGGCGGCGGCGGCGCGGGGAAAAGCAGGCGCCCGGTGCCCGCACGCGGGACACGTGCGGCACGGTGCCGCGCGAACACGCGCGCCGAGTGTTGCGACGACCCTCGACCGCGTTCCGGGCACCTGAGCGCGTGACACCATCGGTGCCGAACATAACCGCAGGTCAAGGCACCTTTTCGTTACACGGCCCGGTAGACTGGACCAGGTGATCGCCACCCATTGCCAGCGCGCCGACTGCGGCGCCCCGCTGCATGCCGCCGGACGTGGTCGACCCCGCAAGTACTGCTCTGGACGGTGCCGAGTGGCCGCCCACCGGGCGAGCCGCGCGATACCCGCCGAGCTGGTCGCGCTACCGCGTTGGGTGCGCTGGACGCCGGACAAGCGGCCCCTGCAAGCGGGCAGCGGGCGCCACGCCTCGATCACCGCGCCCGCCACCTGGTCCACGCACGAGCAGGCGGCCAGCTCGCCGCACGGCGCGGGCGCAGGATTCGTACTCAACGGCGACGGCGTCATGTGCCTCGACCTGAACCACTGCATTCAGGAAGGGCGGCTCGCCCGCTGGGCGGCCCGGATCCTGGCACGCTGCCCGGCAACCTACGTCGAGGTGTCGATGTCGGGAACCGGACTACACGTATTCGGCCGTGGGACGGTCCGCCGAGCGCGGGTGATCCGCGGCATGAACGGCGCGGCGATCGCACTGCACGGCAACCGCCGATACATCGCGACCACCGGGCGTCGGTGGCGCGGCAGCACCATGCATCTGGCCGATCTGTCCGAGATCATCGCCGTCTTGGACTGAGCGGCCGAACCGCCACGTTCCGCCGACGAAATCGCGAAATCCGGGGTGTGACCAGCGACGATGTCGGCACCGGTAACGGTGTTACGGAAGGATTTATGCCGGCACTCTGGGCTACCACCGGGTCCGCGGTTGCGGCGCCGGATCGTGCGCCCGCGGATCACCCTCGGACAGGTTGCAGTGCTCGCAGCTGGCCACGACGAAATCCGGGTCGTCGCCGGTGACCTCACGCCCGCCGAGGTGGTGTCCGTGCGTCGCGACCGTCGTACAGCCGTTGTCTCTTCTCACCTGGCAGCGGTAGCCGTCGCGCTCCAGCACGAACGCCCGCACTTTCCGCCACGCGCGCGTACTGCCGCCCTCCCATGTCTTACTCACGGGCCGGTTCCTCTCGGCGGTGGCGGACGGCCTTGGCCACCCGGTGGCAGTGCGCCGGATAGGGCAGCTCGTGCCCGAAGTGCGGATTCACGCACCTGGTGGCCTTGGGTCGCTGGCACACGTCACACGAGACGGTCAGGGCTAGCTCGCGGTCGCTCACGAGCCGGTCGAGCGCGCGACGGGCACGAACGGTGTGTGCGCTCACCGGGAACCCGCCGGAGGATCGTCCTCGGGTCGCGGGGGGTGTCCTGCGTGCAACTCCGGGAACGGGCGGGATTGGCGGAGGTAGGGAGATGCTGGCCTGTGTGGTGTTCGGGATGGCGGTGGTCCTGGTCGAGTGGGTGACGGTGAGCCGGTGTCGTGCGAGTGGGTGGGGGTACTAGCTGCGGGCCCGTCCCCGTCCCGTCCGGGAGACACCCGGTCCCGTGACCGGGCCTGGTCATGTTGCTGCTCAGGTGACGGTGCGGTGCCCTGGTCGGGACGTGGTGCGGTGTCAGGGGTTGCGACGGGAGTTGTGTCCGTCGTTGTATCCGGTGCTGTGACAGGACTTGTGACGGTCGTAGGTGGCGCTGCAGTAGGTGCGGGTCGCGAGTCGAGCAGGATCATTCCGGCTTCGGCGGGAGTACGGCGGCCCTTGCGCCGGTTGCAGCCGCGGCACGCGACCACGAGGTTGTTGATGCCGTCGGCAACGAGGGGGTCGACGTGGTCGAACGTCAGGCCGTTGTCGGACGTGCGGTCGCTGAACTTGCAGACCTTCGCGCAGTACCGGCACGTGTCGGCGTCGCGCTCGCGCGCGGCAAGTTTGAGCGCGGCATCGCGCAGTTCCCGCTTTTTCGCGCGGTGCACGTCGTTTTCGGTGCGGGTGGGGTTGTAGTCGAGGTAGTCGTGCACGGCGTACTCGTAGTCCTTGGGCCATGCCCGCCCGTCGAGGCACGGGCATACCGGCGGCGTGCCGTTGACGGTGATCTTGTGCAGCAACGGCGCTCGGTCGAACTTCGCGCGCAGCAATCGGGTAGTGGTCGCTTTGGTGCCAAACAGGTCGACCACGTCGGCGGTCACGAATCCGTCGGACCGTTCTCCGGCCACCCACGTGAGGATCTGGTACCAATGCCCGATTGCTGCGCACCGCTGTTCCTTCGCGCGCTCTCCGGTGGCGCCGGGGTCGTGTAGGCCGCGAACTTTCGCCGACATCGCGGCGCGGTCGTCGGTTTTGAGCCACGACATCAGCGACCACCGCCCGGCAGTGCGGGGGCGGTGGCCAGACGCCGGAATGCCCGGCCGCGCGAGGCGGCCGGGCATTGCGAGTTGCGCTGGTGGGTCACGCTGTCTCCGTTCGTGGCCGCTCGGGGCGGCCGGTTCTCGGCGCCGCGGCGACGGCGGTATCGGCGTCGGGCGCCGAGGTGGTGGTGTCGAGGCGGCGGCGTTCCCGCTGGGAGTACCCGCCCCAAATTCCGTGTCGATCCCTGGTACGCAGGGCTTCTGCGAGGCATTGGGTCCGCACCGTGCACGCGAGACAGATCCGTTTCGCGGGCGCGGCAGGCTGGCCTTTCGCCGGATAGAACAGCCCGGGATCGGCGTCGCGGCACCGTGCCGCCGAGCGCCACCCGTCGCCGTCGAGCGCCACGGCGGCGAGCTCGGCGACGTCGGCGATCATTATGGGCGCCCGGCGGCGTAGTGGGCGACGATCTCGGCGCGGGTGGGCCGGAGCCCGTTGTAGTAGGAGATGGCGACGGCGTGCGCGCGGTTGCGGGCGCCGAGCTTGCGCAGGATGTTACGGATATGCGCCTTGCTGGTGTCGTAGGCAATGTGCAGCTCGGGCGCAATTTGCGTGCTGTCGAGGCCGCGGGCGACCAGGTCAAGCACTTCTACTTCCCGGACCGTCAACGGGTTGTGCGGGTGCTCGGGTAGCGGGAGCGCGAGCACGTCGGCGGCGAGCCGCTCGGCGGCGGCGGGTGGGGTGCCTTGCGTGCCGCCGAGCGCCAGCTGTACAACGGCAGCGATGTGCACTGGCAGCACCATCGGTGCTCGGCTGAACGCGTCCGTCACGATGGTGCCGGTCACCGGCGACCCCCTGTTGTGGCGAGGGCGGGCGGGTAGCCGACGGCGGCGAGCGCGGCCCGCACGCAACCGTCAAGCAGGCGACACACCGCATCTTCGGGGTCTGTGTCCTGGACGGCGGCGATGACGGCAGGCAGCGAGGCGACCTCGACCACCGCCGACCACACGGCGTGCCTGCTGTCGTCGAGGTCCACCAAGACAGCGTCCGGCGCGCGGCCTGCCGTAGCGGGGCGGCCCGCGGCGTGGCGGTCCATCGCGTCGTTGAGACGGCGCCGGAACTCGGCGGGGTCGAGTACGGGCGGGATTTCAGGCACGGGCACCGCCGGGGTTGATGTCGCGGGTGTCGGGAAATGGGAGTCCGTCGAGGGTCGCGTGGGCGACGCGCTCGGCAGCGGCAATGTGCTTGGGACACAACAGCTTTTCACTGAAGTGGGCCCATCCGGATCGGTCGATGGTCGGCCCGAACGGCGCGAATTTGGGGGCGGTGTTGAGGGTTTCGCGGCGTTCCTCGTTGAAGTCGTCGTAGAACGTGACGACCTCGGGGCACTGTCCGCGGGTGGTGTCGCCGTCGCAGCGGAATCGCCACAACAGCACCGGCTCGAACGTCATGGGATCACCTCGAACGCACCGGCTTGCATCAGGGACGCCAGCATCCGCAGGTGGTGAACCACCATGTGCAGCATGGCGACGTGGGCGCCGTTGTAGCCACCGCGGCGACCGCCAGCCTGGAAATGGGCAGTGATGATGTCGTGCATGGCGTCCTCGTCGTCGTTGAGGTAGCGCACCACCGACTGTGCGGCGGCGAGCGCCGCCGGGTCGCCGACCGGCTTACCGGGGTCGCTGTCGGCGAGGTCCCAAAACTGACCGGGGTCGCGCTCGGCGGCGCCGCGCACCGGGCCGATCGACGCGAACGTCCACAACCGCACGGATGCCGTGTCCTGGTCGCGAGTGAAGTACGCGAACAGCAAGTCAGCCGCGGCAGGACCGTCGTTGGCGGCGGCTCGTCGGGCGATGTCGAGGAACGTGCACGCGGCCTTTGCGGCATCGTCCAAGGTCGCCGCCCGGCGGCGCGGGATGTCGCCGGTCATCGCGTGACCGCCGAGAGCGGCGTTACGCGCACGGTCTGCCCTGCACGCTCGGCGGCGACGCTCGTCCGCAATCGCGCGACCTGATCGTCGGCGGCCGTCACAGTTCACCGTTGCCGGTGCACTGCGGGCACGTCTTCTCATCGCACCTGCTGATGGGCACTGTCCCGACACCGCGGCACATCCCGCAGGTGATGGCGCGGTCCCGGGCAGAGGCGGAGCCGGTAACGGTCGTACTGGTCATGAGGCTTGCTCCTCGTAGTTGTGGCCCGTCTCGTGGTGACCGCCGGGGGGCGGGCCGTCTTCGTGGGTCCGGTCAGGACGCGACACGGAACCGGCGGTTGCCGCGTGATGGCGGCTGACGCTCCATCCACCGGTTGACGTCGTCGACGTGCACGAACCGCTTGCCGTCTTCTCCGGTCGGTTGGGTGTTCTTGAGACCCGTCTTGCCACCGGAGCGGTCGTATTCAAGGCATTTCTGCTGGACGAACCGGAGGTGCCGCCGCATGAAACGAGCGGCTTCCTGCAGGTCCATCCACGGGCTGTCACTCACGCGACCGCCCCGGCCGCGCGGCGCGGGCCAGTTTTCTTCTCGGTGGTTCCCCGCTTCGGAGGTCCGGCCGGTGACGTCGGTGGCTGCTTCGGCGGCCCGGACGGATCGCCGTCCGGCGTGCGTCGGACCTCGTGCAGACCGAGGCCAAGTACGCGGGTGAAACGGTGGATGACGCGCATCGAAGGTTCGTCGACGCCGTAGAGGATGTTTTCGAGGTAGCCCTTGGAGATCCCCATGCGGTCGGCCAGCTCGGGGTTTGACAGGTCGAGCTCGTCGCGGCGATCTACGAGGCGGGGGTGGTTCACGGCTGGCATAACCCAGACACAACCAGACTTTTCCAGACGTAGCAACCAAGATTTCCTAGTCGTTACCCGTTTAGCCGTAGACTTTCCTGGAAAATTCTGGGAATCTCCGGGTATGGAGCGGCTGCTAAGACGCGAAGGACCCCCAGGTAGGCGACTACCTACCTGTAAAAGTCTGGGTTACTCTGGTCGCGTGGAAACGCGGCGTAAGGAGCTCGGTCGACACATCAAATCGACCAGGCGCAGGGCGTACCAGTCGACCGGGCGCAGGACGTACCGGAGCCAGAAGGCGTTCGCCGAAGCCATCGGCCTCCACGAGAGCAGTGTCGCCAACGCCGAGATAGGCAGCGACCGGGTCGGCGATCTCGTCTATTCGACGATCGAAGAGGCGTTCGGCTGGCCAAGGAACTCGGTCGGCAACTACATCGCTGGCCGCACCCAAACCCTCCCCGGTGACCTGCCGGACGGCGAAGGAAGTGCCGACGAGGACGCCGATCCGCGCCACGAGTGGTCCGCGGCGTTCCGTCAGAAGACGGGCGCGATGTCGGTTGACGAGATCATCGAGTTCGGCAAGCACATCGGCGAGACCAGCGGCGAGCGGGCCCGGATCCGATACCTTCGCGCGGCGCTCCAGGTCAAAGAGGAAGACGGAACCCTGGAGCCTGACCCCGCGCGGAAATAGCTGGCGATCACTCCCGCGATCATTTCTCGTCCATTCGGCCTAATTCCACTGAGGACCGATAACGGCGAGTCGATCAAGGACGATCGACTCCCTGCGGGCTGTCTACAAGTGACTGCCCCTAGGGAAGGAAGTTGTAACACGATGCCTACACAGCGCATGGATCCTGCGTCAGCGATGCTCCACATTTGGCTATTCGCAGTAGCGGGAGCGTCACTGTTCTTCGCTGTCCCGCACGCCATCCTTGCGTTCATCTTCGACCTCCCGTCGCACGTTCTGAACCTCCACCTGTGCATCACCCTGCTACTCGGCCTCGCCGGATGGCGAGCCGAGATGAACTCACGGCGAACGGTTCGCCTGGCTCAGCAGCGGGAGATTGACGACCTCGAACGCCGGTTCTGGCAGACCAACGACTAACTGACCAGGAGGCGGGCCGCTCCCCCGGCCCGTTCCGGTCAGCTCATCGCCGACGCCTTCGGCACCCTGATACACCAAGAGAAAGAGTATGTCTATGCCATGGGCTGACCCATTACCGGGAGGTGGCTACCGCGGTGTATACCGCGACTCCTCCGGGGCGAAGAGATACGTCAAGGACAAGCTCGGTAAGACCGTGCGCTACAAGAAGCCGACGGCCGCGAAAGCGGCGGCGAATGAGATGGAAGTGGAGGCCCGTCGCCAGGCAGCGCCGTCGGAGGTTGCGCCCGCAGCAACCATTCCATGGGGCGACTGGTGGGATCAGCTCGTCACTAAGCGCGAGTTCTCTGACACGGATACCGCGACCACCGAGAGCTACATCGTGGAGCGATTCCTACGGCCGAAGTGGGGACACGTCCCGCTGAACGAGATCAGCTACGAGCTGGCCGAAGAGTGGGTCGAGTCGGGCGAGCTCAAGGTGAGAAAGGGCATGTCACCCGCGTACGTGCACCGGATCTACTCCGTGTTCAACGTCTCGATCAAGGCGGCCATGAAGAAGCCCGCGATCCTGAAGGCATCGCCGTTGGCGGGGATCGAGCTGCCGAAGCGTCTGAAGCGCCCGAAGCCGTACCTGTCTGTCCGCTCGAACGAGGCGATGGCCAAGCACCTGCGAGACGACTACCGCGACGCGATCGAGTTTCAACTTGAGACCGGGCTCCGGCCCGGCGAGGTTTGCGGGTTGCACTCCGATCGGCTCGACCTTGATCGAGGATGGATGCTGGTCGCGGAGACGTTCGTCAAGCGCCGTGGCGTGATCCGGCCCTTCCCGAAGGACGGCGATGTCCGATCGGTTCCGCTCACTGACAAGGCCATCAAGATCGCCTCACGGCGCATCGAGGGCAGGGACGAAAGCCACGGGTGCGGGTTCGAGCACACAGACGAAAGCGTGCCGTGCAGTGGAGTCCTGGTGTTCCTCACCGACCGCGGCCGCATCATGCACCCGGACACCATGGGCTACCACATGAAGAACGCTGCGAAGAAGGCCAAGGTCGCACGCCGAAGCCCGTACGCAGTCCGGCGCGGGTGGGCAACCCGCGCCGCTGAGGGTGGGCTCGATGCGTTCCAGATCGCCGAGATCCTCGGGCACGAGACGCTAGATCAGGCGCAGGAATACGTGCAGCAGACGCCGATGGCGCGGATGAAACTTACTTCCGCGCTCACCCGGTACCCGGCGTTGACCGTCATCCCGGGCGGGCTGGGGCAGGCCGGTCCTGCTGGGGCAGAAGATGGGGCACCACGTGATTCGCAGGCGATCGCGGCCGATCACACAGCAGCCGGTGGAAACACGGCTTGAGCTGCGGATACGTTCGCGTATGCTGACACAGACTCGCAAACGCTCGTAAACGTAAAACCGCAGGTCGCGCGGTTCTGGTCACCTAGTTGTGGTGGCAGGAAATCGCGTCGTCGAACGTGGTCCCCGGCACGACCTCGGCCAGCGCCAGCTTCACCAGCGCGACCATCGTGGCCCGGTTGCGGGCCGCGTAGTCCTGCGCCCAGAACAGGTCGCGCCGGTACGCCTCCATCTCCAGGGTCCCGGCAAGGAACACCGAGAGGTCCCAGTCCGGCAGTGCGGCGTTGTGCGGCAGCTTGCGCGCGACGGCCATGTGCCGCTCCGCGAGCTCCTTGCCGATGTTGCGCGAGCCCGAGTGCAGCATCAGCCACACGCGGCCCTCGTCTTCGCCGCCCTGCTCGAGGCAGACCTCGATGAAGTGGTTCCCGCCGCCCAGGCTGCCGATCTGCCGCGCCGCGCGGTCGCCCAGCTCCTGGACACCGGTGTGGAGGTCGCCGAACGACTTCCAGAACGTGTCCCAGCCGCCAACCCCGTGCACCTTCGCCGGGTTCACCGGGGTCTTGTGCATGCCGAAGCCGACCGGCACGGCCGACTCGATCCGGCGCCGGAGCTTGAGCAGGTCGTCCGGCAGTTCCGAGGCCGTCAGGGAGGTCCGCACCGCGCTCATGCCACACCCGATGTCGACGCCGACGGCCGCCGGGGACACCGCGTCGCGCATGGCGATCACACTGCCCACGGTGGCGCCCTTGCCGTAGTGGACGTCGGGCATGACCGCGACGCCGTGCACCCACGGCAGGTTGGCGACGTTGTGCAGCTGGCGCATCGCTTGCTCTTCGACCGACTGTGGGTCGGCCCACATCCGGATCGGCACTCGAGCGCCTTCGACTGCGGTGTACATGACTTCCCTTTCGTAGCTCGGCAAGAACCAAAGACTCACCCGAAAGCGTGATTATCGCAACCGAATTCTCACCCTCCTTCTCCTCCCTTGGACGGACGACCTCCGCGCCCGCCGCGCCTACGGTCGAAGTGTCAGCAGAATTTCTGGAGGGGCGGAAACCGTGACAGCACAACGTATTGCCGCGCTCGACGTGCTGCGGGGAATCGCGATCCTCGGCACACTGGGCACGAACATCTGGATCTTCACCGACCCGCTGGGGGCGGCCGGTTTTCTCGCCACGCCGAGCCCGGATACGGCGGGCGGCTTCACCGAGATCGTCCTGCGGCTGCTGGCCAACGGGAAATTCCTGGCCCTGCTGTCGATCCTGTTCGGCGTCGGGCTGGAAATCCAGTACCGCTCGGCGCGCAAACGCGGGGCGCGCTGGCCGGGCTGGTACCTCTGGCGCTCGGCACTGCTGCTCGTCGAAGGTCTGGTCCACTACGTGCTGATCTTCGAGTTCGACGTCCTGATGTACTACGCCGTGGTGTCGATCCTGGTCGCGTTCCTGGTCAGCCGCAGCGAACGGGTGCTGCGCGCCTGGCTGATCGGGACGGCAGTGCTGTACGTCGGCGCGATCTCGCTGCTGACGTACACGCGTTCGACCGGCCAGGCTGGCCCGATCCCGACACCGTCCACAAGCGACTGGCTGACCGGCGTGGCCGACCGGCTCACGATGGCCGGGACCTACCGGGCCGAGGCGTTCCTGGTCATCCCACTCAGTTTCGTGCTGTTCCTCGCCGGTTCCCTGCTGATGCGCGCGGGCGCGCTGGAAGACTCCGCGCGGGGACGGCGGATCCAGCTCAAGCTGGCGAAGTTCGGGCTCGGCCTCGGAATTCCGCTCGACCTGCTCGCCGGTTTCTCCGGCGGGAACTGGTTCTTCGCCGAGCGCTACCTCGCCGCGCCGGTCGTCGCGCTCGGGCTGCTCGGCCTGATCACCCGGCTCGTCCACCGGATGCGCCAGGAGCCAGGCCTGATCCGCACCGGCCTGACCTCGATCGGCCGCACCGCGCTGTCCTGTTACGTGACACAGAACCTGCTGGCAGGCGCGTTCTGCTATGGCTGGGGCCTCGGCCTCGCGGCGACGCTGAACGACGCCAGGCCGTGGTGGGTGGCGGGCTTCTATGTCTTCCTCTGCGCCCTGCTCATGACGCTGGCCACCTGGTGGTCACGCCGGTTCTCCCGCGGCCCGGTGGAGCTCGCCTGGCAATGGGCGTATCTCGCGCCGCAGCGTAAGAAGGCCGTCACACCAGCGAGCTGAGCCGGGGTCGATTCGTAAGCGAAACGAGATGAGATCCACGGGTCCCTCAGGCAGAATACGCGGTGGGGCCTGCCGGACACCAAGGAGGTCAGCACGGCGAACCACATCGCGGATCCGGGGGTGGCCGCCGCCGAAGCCGCGGCCCGCAACGGCGACTGGGTCCCCGCGGCCGACCTGCTCACCGGCATCAGCACCGACTGGGACCAGCGCGCGTTCGCGGTCCGGGCACTGGGCGACGCGGCGGCCGACGACGACAGCTGGCTCCGGGCGTGGCGCGCGGCACGGCCGGACGACCCCGACGTGGCGGTGGTCCACGCCGACGGCCTGGTCGCGCTGGCCTGGCAGATCCGGAGTTCGGCACGCGCCGAGCACGTGTCGAGCGATCAGTTCGCGGGGTTCTTCCGGACGCTCGAAGAGGCCGAAACCGCGGCGCTGGCGGCGAGCGAGCTGGCTCCCGCGGATCCGACGCCGTGGCGGGTCCTGCTCACCACCGGCCGGGGCAGGCAGCTCGACAACGACGCGTTCCGCGAGCGGTGGGCAGAGCTGGTCGCGCGGGATCCGCTGCACCGCGGCGCCCACGACCAGGCGCTGCAGTACTGGTGCCACAAGTGGTTCGGCTCGGACGAGCTGATGTTCGAGTTCGCCGAGCAGGCCGCCGTGAAGTCGCCCTCGCTGAGTATCCTGCCGGTGGTCGCGGCGTTCGAGGCGGAGGCCAGGGAGGTCAAGGCCTGGCAGCACGAGCGGACCCGCCGCGCGCTCGACCAGGCGTTGCGCTGGCTGAACGGGGATGGCGCGAACCACCCGTCGACCCGGAACGACCGGGCGTACGCGGCGCTGGCGCTGGTCGAGAACAAGCGCTACGACGAGGCCGTCGAGCAGTTCCGGCACCTCGGCACGCACGCCGACGCGATCGCGTGGGCGTACTCCGGTAAACCGCTCCAGAAATTCTTCACGACCCGCTTTGTGGCTTGCGCCAACGCGACGCCGCCCGCTCAGCCGTAAAAGCCTCTGAAGGCCACCATGAGGGACTCTAACGCCCTCAGGCCCGTCGCCGACGAGGCGACGGGCTTGAGGAAACGCGGTGGCCTTCAGAGGCAGTCAACCGTTCTAGAAGATGAACTCAGGGGCGAGCTGCTCAGCGACCTCGTAGGTGTTGAGCGCCGCGCCCTTGCGCAAGTTGTCGCCGCACACGAAGAAGTCCAGCGTGTTCGGGAAGTCCAGCGCCTGGCGGACCCGGCCGACGTAGGTCGGGTCGCCGCCGACGACGTCCGCCGGGGTCGGGAACCGGCCGTTGGACGGGTCGTCGACCAGCACGATCGACGGCTGCGCCTCGAACACCTTGTGCGCCGCCTCGACGGTGACCTCCCGCGCGAACGTGGCGTGCACCGCGAGCGAGTGCGTGGTGACCACCGGGACGCGCACGCAGGTCGCCGAGACCTTCAGGTCCGGGATGCCCAGGATCTTGCGGGATTCGTTGCGCACCTTGAGTTCTTCGGAGTACCAGCCGTCACCCTTGTACGAACCGGCCGCCGGGATCACGTTGAGCGCCAGCGGTGCCGGGCCGAACGGACCGTCCGCTATGGACAGTCCGGCCGCTTCGAGCGCGGCCCGGACGTCACCCGCGACAGCGCCGACACCCTTGCCGGCCACGGCTTCGAGCTCCGCGTTGAGCCGGTCGATGCCGCCCTGCCCGGCGCCGGAGGCCGCCTGGTACGAGGCCACGACGAGCTCCTTGAGCTCGAACTCGCGGTGCAGCGCGCCGAGCGAGGCCATCATCGACAGCGTCGTGCAGTTCGGGTTCGCGATGATGCCCTTGGGCCGCACCGTCACCTTGTCCGCGTTCACTTCCGGCACCACCAGCGGCACCTCGTCGTCCATCCGGAACGCGCCGGAGTTGTCGACGGCCACCGCGCCGCGGGCCACCGCGATCGGCGCCCACTCCGCGGAGATCTCGTCGGGGACGTCGAACATCGCGATGTCGACCCCGTCGAACGCCTCCGGCGACAGCGCGACGACGGTCAGCTCCTCGCCGCGGACGGTGAGCTTCTTGCCCGCCGAGCGTGCCGAGGCGATCAGCCGGATTTCGCCCCAGGGAACGGTTTCCCGGCTGTTCATGATGTCGATCATGACCGTGCCGACGGCACCGGTCGCGCCGACGAGTGCGAGTACGGGTGCCATCAGCGTCCACTCCCCGCGTATACGACGGCTTCTTCGTCGCCGCCCAGTTCGAAGGCCTCGTGGATCGCGCGCACCGCGTCGTCGAGCTGCGCGTCCCGGATGAGCACCGAGATGCGGATCTCCGAGGTGTTGATGATTTCGATGTTCACGCCCGCGGTCGCGAGCGCTTCGCAGAACGTCGCCGTGACGCCAGGGTGCGAACGCATCCCGGCGCCGACGAGGGAGACCTTACCGACGTGGTCGTCGTAGAGGACCGACTCGAAGCCGATGCTCTCCTTGACCTTCTCCAGCGCCCGCACCGCCCTGGCGCCGTTCGCCTTGGAGAGCGTGAAAGTGATGTCCGTGCGGCCCGACGAGGTGCTGGACACGTTCTGCAGCACCATGTCGATGTCGATCTCGTTGTCGGCGATGACCCGGAAGATCTTCGCCGCCGCGCCGGTGTGGTCGGGCACGCCGGTCACGGTGATCTTGGCCTCGGACCGGTCGTGCGCCACGCCGGTGATCAGCGCCTGTTCCACGGGGATCTCCTCAATCGAACCGGCCACGGTGGTGCCCGGCTTGTCACTGTAGGACGAACGAACTCGGATCGGCACGCCGTAGCGGCGCGCGTACTCGACGGAGCGCAGGTGCAGGATCTTGGACCCGCTGGCGGCGAGTTCGAGCATCTCCTCGTACGGGATGGTGTCGAGCTTGCGCGCGTTCGGCACGATCCGCGGGTCGGCGGTGTACACACCGTCCACATCGGAATAGATCTCGCAGACGTCCGCGTTGAGCGCGGCGGCGAGCGCGACGGCGGTGGTGTCCGAACCGCCGCGGCCGAGGGTGGTGATGTCCTTGGTGTCCTGCGCGACACCCTGGAACCCCGCGACCAGCGCGACGTAGCCCTGGTCGAGCGCCTCGGTGACGCGGCTGGGGCTGACGTCGATGATGCGCGCGTTGCCGTGCACCGCCGTGGTGACCACCCCGGCCTGCGAACCGGTGAACGACCACGCCTCCGCGCCCTGCGCCGCGATGGCCATGGCCACCAGCGAGTTCGAGATGCGTTCGCCCGCGGTCAGCAGCATGTCCATCTCGCGCTCCGGCGGCGACGGGTTGACCTGCTGGGCGAGGTCGAGCAGCTCGTCCGTGGTGTCGCCCATCGCGGAGCACACGACGACGACGTCGTTGCCGGCCTTCTTCGTCGCGACGATCCGTTCGGCGACGCGCTTGATCCGGGCGGCACTTTCCAGCGACGAACCGCCGTACTTCTGGACCACGAGGGCCACGCCCGAACCTCCTCCGGGCCGGGTCGGCTCCCGGTGGGCACCGAGAAGCCCCCGCGTCCCTGATTTGGGCAAAACTCTACCGGGGTCACCGCCCCGCGCCACCCTTCCGTGTGGCCCCGGCCACCCGTTCGGGGCCACAAGCGCGTAAATCTTCCGTAACCGCAGCGAAATGCTCGAAGCACTTACTGCCGGGTGACATAGGGCACGCCGTCGCCCAGGGGTGATCTTGCGCGCAACGTTAGCGTTGGCGGGTGCGAAAGCCTGCCGAAACGAGCGTCCCGATCGAAACCGTCCTCGCCGAGCGCTGGAGCCCCCGCGCGCTGGACGAGACCGCGACCGTCTCCGAAAGCCAGCTCCGAGCGGGGCTGGAGGCCGCTCGCTGGGCGCCGTCGTTCGGCAACACCCAGCCCGCGAGATACCTGGTCGGGCGACGCGGCGAGGACACGTTCGAGCGAATCCTCTCGACGCTGAACTCCGGCAACCGGGCGTGGGCGCACCGGGCAGGCGCCTTGCTGATCGGGGTGATGGTGACGGAGAACGGGAAGGGCGAGGTCCCGTACGCCGAGTACGGGCTGGGCTTGGCGACCCAGAACCTCGTCCTGCAGGCGGTGTCGGAGGGGCTCGTCGCGCACCAGATGGCGGGCTTCTCGGCGGACGCCGTGCGCGAGGCGTTCTCACTGCCCGCGCACGCGGTCCCGAAGGTCGCGATCGCGATGGGCACGCAGGCGGACCCGTCGGTGCTCGGTGATGAACGCAGCGTCACTCGGGAGACCGCCCCGCGCACCCGGCTGGCGCTCAGTGAGTTCGCGTTCACCGGCGAGTGGGACGCGCCCGCCTTCTGAGAAGGCGTCCGGAAACTGATGTCATGGCGTCCAGTTTGGCGCCTGGGGCCGCGTTCCCTTCAGTCGCCACCCCAGGTATGCCGTGTGCCCTGATGGGAGCCTTCACGGCGTCTAACGCTGTCATGGTGGCCTTCAGGGACATGCGTGAAACGATCATAGCGGTATGAAACGGGCGAATGGGCAGACTTTTCGTCCTTTGTGGAGGGTAGGCGGCTTCGAAGGCCAGGTGCTCGAGGCTTCGAGCGGCGGCTGCTGCGACAGTTCTCAGACGCGTTCTGAGACAGCAATTCGACGACTGAGGGAACCGAAGGGCGCACTGGTCCATCGGAGGGTGCGATTCAGTCTTTCGAGTGAAGGAGTTCTCAGATGCGTAACCGTGTGTTGGCGGTAGCCGGGGTCGCCGCGGCGGTGCTGGCCGTGGCGGGCTGCTCGACCGCGAAGGACGGTGTGCCCTCCGCGGCGCTCTCCTCCGCACCCACGGCTACGTCCGGAGCGGGCTCCGCCAGCGCCACACCGACCGAGCAGGCGTCCACCGGCGGCGACTTCACCAAGCAGGGCAGCAAGCTGAAGCTCGGGGACAAGGCCGTCGTCCCGTTCAAGTCGAGTGAGAAGACGGGCTCGCTCGGCATCACCGTCAAGGCCATCGAAAAGGGCGCCGAAAGCGACCTCGCCGAGCTCAAGCTGGGCGACAAGGCCAAGGGCATGACGCCGTACTACGTGCGGGTGGTCATCTCGAACGAGAGCGGCACCGACTTCGCCTACAGCTCGCTGAGCGGCGTCGACGGCACGCTCGCCGACGGTTCCGAAGCGCAGGGCGTCTCGGTGATCGGCAAGTTCGAGAAGTGCGACAGCGGCAGCGCGAAGAAGGACTTCACCACCAAGGGCGCGACCTACGAGAGCTGCGAACTGGCACTCGCCACGGGCACCGCGGCGGTGACCGGCGCGTCGTACGGCTCGGGAAGCTACTCCAAGCAGGCGCCGGACACGGACTACAGCGACGAGGCCATCGTCTGGCAGTAAACGCTAGCCGACGCTGGAGCCGATGCGACGCAGGATGCGGGCGACGATCACGGACACGACGAGCCAGAAGACCGCCGCGATGCCGTAGTTGATCAGCACCCGGAGTTTGGCGTCGGCGGGCGTGAACATGTCCTTGAAGCCGAGGGTGAGCGAGTCGGCCCAGCCGCGGACGAACGACACGATGCCGTTGTCGCCGTTGGCCTCGCCGATCACGAAGATGATGTGCAGCACGAGGAGCGCCGCGAAGACGAGGCCGACCCAGCGCGCGATCGACGCCAGGACCGAAAACACCTGCTCACGGGTCTTGCCCCAGTTGATGTCAGCGCGCTTGGGCGGCGCCTCGCGCTCCGCTTTTTCGCTCGACTCAGCGTGCTCAGCCATGCCCGGCAGTCTGACACGTCACTACGCCGAACGCTACCTGTCAGTAACACGGTTGGCGCACTGGACGTAACAGTTCGATCGCGACCTGACTTCCCTTCGGCGGAGATCCGTGGTTAAAGTGGGGTCGTGGCATGCACCCTCCTGCTTCGCTGCCGCGACGGGGCCTGATCGGACCGGCTCCTCGTCGCGGGGCTTTGTCGCGTCGCCGGTCGAGACATCCAATCCCGGCAGGAGCCTTCTCAGCATGACCACGCCAGAACCCCGCACCTCGTCCAGCCGCATCCGCACGCCGTCCCGCACGGCCCCGGCGGGTCAGCCGGTCTGGAACCCTCAGCGCGGCACCTCGATGCCGGTGCACCGCTACCGCCCGTGGCACCAGCTGGTCGAGGACATCGACGTCCGCGACCGCACCTGGCCCGACAAGCGCATCGACCGCGCGCCGCTGTGGTGCGCCGTCGACCTGCGTGACGGCAACCAGGCCCTGATCGACCCGATGTCCCCCGCCCGGAAGCGCAAATTCTTCGACTTGCTGGTGCGCATGGGCTACAAGGAGATCGAGGTCGGCTTCCCGGCCGCTTCGCAGACGGACTTCGACTTCGTCCGCGAGATCATCGAAGAGGGCGCGATCCCCGACGACGTCAGCATCCAGGTGCTGACCCAGTGCCGCCCCGAGTTGATCGAGCGGACCTTCCAGTCCCTCGAAGGCGCGCCGCGCGCGATCGTCCACATCTACAACTCGACATCGATCCTGCAGCGCCGCGTCGTGTTCCGCGAGGAGCGCGAAGGTATCAAGAAAATCGCGACGCAGGCCGCGGAAATGGTCGTCGAGCTGGCAGCGAAGCAGCCGGACACGAACTTCCGTTTCCAGTACTCGCCGGAGTCGTACACCGGCACCGAGCTGTCGTACGCGCTCGAGGTCTGCGACGCGGTCACCGAGATCTGGCAGCCGACGCCGCGGAAGCCGGTGATCCTGAACCTGCCCGCGACGGTCGAGATGGCGCCGCCGAACGTGTACGCCGACTCCATCGAGTGGATGAGCCGGAACCTGGCGCGCCGTGACTCGGTGATCCTGTCGCTGCACCCGCACAACGATCGCGGCAGCGGCATCGCCGCCGCCGAACTGGGGTACGCGGCCGGCGCGGACCGGATCGAGGGCTGCCTGTTCGGCAACGGCGAGCGCACCGGCAACGTCGACCTCGTCGCGCTGGGCATGAACCTGTACAGCCAGGGCGTCGACCCGCAGATCGACTTCTCGGACATGGACGAGATCAAGCGCACGGTCGAGTACTGCAACCAGCTGCCGGTGCCCGAGCGCAGCCCGTGGGGCGGTGACCTGGTGTTCACCGCGTTCTCCGGCAGCCACCAGGACGCGATCAACAAGGGCCTCGACGCGCTGAAGGACAAGGCGGACAAGGCTGGCGTGCCGGTCGACGAGTACCCGTGGGAGGTCCCGTACCTGCCGATCGACCCGAAGGACGTCGGCCGCAGCTACGAGGCCGTGATCCGGGTGAACTCGCAGTCCGGCAAGGGCGGAGTCGCGTACATCATGAAGGCCGAGCACCAGCTCGATCTGCCGCGGCGGCTGCAGATCGAGTTCTCGAAGGTCGTGCAGCGGCATACCGACACCGAGGGCGGCGAGGTCGACGCCACCACGATGTGGAACGCCTTCGCGGCCGAGTACCTGGACCCGCAGGTGCCGCTTGAGCTGATCCGGCAGCGCGTCACCGACAACGGCGACAGCGAGTACGACATCGCGGCGACCGTCCGGGTGGACGGCGACGAGCACGACATCACCGGGCGCGGCAACGGTCCGATCGCGGCGTTCTTCGACGCGTTGTCGACGGTCGGGTTCGACCTGCGGCTGCTGGACTACAGCGAGCACACGCTCACCCCCGGCGACGACGCGCGGGCCGCGTCGTACATCGAGTGCGCGATCGCGGATCGCGTGTTCTGGGGCATCGGCATCGACGCGTCGATCGTGACGGCGTCGCTGCGGGCCGTCGTTTCGGCTGTGAACCGAGCTCACAGGTAAAACGCCCGTGAACGTCGCGTTCAGTGTTCACACCGGACGCGGCGTTCACGGTTCGCCACGGGGGTTCACATGCGCGCCGAACGCTTGGTCGCCCTGCTGTTCACACTGCAGAGCAAACGCAGCGCGACGGCGGCCGAGCTCGCGGAGGCACTGGGCGTCTCGGAACGGACGATGCACCGCGACCTCAGCGCGCTGCGCGATTCGGGTGTTCCCTTGTGGACGGAAACGGGACGGCACGGCGGCGTCCGGCTGGTCGAAGGCTGGCGAGCCCGGCTCGACGGCCTGACCGGACGAGAAGCCGTCGCGCTCTTCGCGCTCGGAGTGCCCGACGCACTGGCCGGGCTCGGGCTGGGGACAGCGGTTTCGGCCGCGCACGCGAAGGTGTCCGCGAGCCTGCCGAAGGACCTGCGCGACCAGGCCGAACACGTCGCCGGGCGCTTTCATCTCGACGCCCCCCGCTGGTTCGCCGCCACCGATGAGGCGTCCGAGCTGGCCGTCGTCGCGCGCGCGGTGTGGGCGCGACACCGGCTGAACGTGCGGTATCAGCGCCGGGACAAGGTCGCCGAGCGCCTGCTGGAGCCGCTCGGACTCGTGTTGAAGGCCGGGGTCTGGTACCTCGTCGCCCGGGTGCCGGAGGACGACGCGCTGCGGACGTACCGGGTTTCGCGCATCGTGTCGGCCGAGGAGGTCGACGAACGTTTCGAGCGTCCCGCCGGGTTCAACCTGGCCCGGTGGTGGCGCGATTCGTCGGCGAACTTCGAGCGGATGCCGTTGCGGCTGACGGTCAAGGTACGGCTGAGCCGCGCGGGGGTGCGGTCGCTCAGGCGGCTCCTCGGGCCGGACGAAAGCTCCGCGGACGCCTTCGTCTCGCTGGGTCCGGCGGACGCGGAAGGCTGGGCCGACGCCGAACTCGCCCTGGAAAACCGTGACATCGGCCTGTCCCAGCTGACCTCGATCGGCGCCGAGGTCGAGATCCTCGAGCCCGCCGACCTGCGAGCGGCCCTCGCCGAAACCGGGGCCGCCATCGCCGCCCGCAACGCCCCCCGCTGACCCCGCCCCGAGCTTGACCTGCCGCCACCCGTGTCCAGACTGCCGTCACGCGTGATCAGATCGCCGTCACGCGTGTCTGGATCGCCGTCGCGCGTGACGGCGATCCAGACACGGGTGACGGCTGTTCGGACACGGGTGACGGCGGTGTTGGGGTGGGTGGGGGTCAGCGGTAGCCGGTGGGGTTGGCGGGTTTGCCGGGTTCCTGGACTTCGGTGACGTAGCGCCAGGCGTCGGGACGGCTGCCGTCGAGGTCGTCGATGCCGTAGGTGTTCGCGAGCTGGAAGCTGCTGAGGGTCTGGCCGGTCCGGCGGGCGCGGTCGGGGTCCGCGGCGAACGCGGCCACCGCGCGGCCGCTGAAGGTCGGGGTTTCGGAGATGCAGAAGTGCGGCTGCTTCACCAGCGCGTCGCGCCAGTTCTCCTCGGTGACGCCGTAGATGTCGAGCATCGCCTCCGACCGCAGCCATCCCGGCGTGAACGCGACCGCCGTGCAGCCGTGCGGTTTCAGCTCGGCGGCCTCGCCGATCGCCAGCAGGTGCGCCGACGCCTTCGCCACGTAAAACGGCAGCGAGGTGCCCTCCCGGTACTTGGCGTTGTACTCGGCGGTGCCGTCGGTCATCTCGACGACCAGCCCGCCGGGCCGCCGGATCATCAGCGGCAGCAGGTGGTGACTGGTGATCAGGTGCGAGTCGACGCCGAGGCGCAGCATGCGCAGGCCGCCGTCGAGCGAGTGCTCCCACACCGGCTTGCCCCACTCCAGGTGGTTGTCGCCGCCCCACAGGCCGTTGATCAGGATGTCCAGCCTGCCCTGCTCGGCGTCGACGCGCTGGGCCAGCGCCGCCACCTGGCCGGGTTCCAGATGGTCGACCTGAATCGCGATTCCCTTGCCGCCGGAGGCGTTCACCAGGTCAGCAGTGTCCTCAATGGATTCCGGACGGTCCACTTCGGACCTTTGCGTCCTGGTCGTCCGGCCGGTGACGTACACGGTCGCGCCCGCTCGCCCGAGCTCGGTCGCGATCGCCCGGCTCGCGCCGCGCGTGCCACCGGCGACCAGTGCCACCTTGCCCGACAGTTCGGTACCCATCAGCATTCCCTTCGGTGCGGAAACTCGGTCAACCACCACGATGACGGCGAACCATGACAGGTCCTGTCATGGTTCGGCGCACTCCTGCATCACTGCAAGGGGTGAGTCCTTTGCGGTGAATCCACCGCGCTGTGACTGCCCGTGAGCGGATTGCCGCTCTAGCGTGACCGCCATGACCAAGAGGGCGAAACCGAAGTCCACCGTGCGCAGCCGGGAAATGGGGGCAGAACTGCGACTACGCCGTACCAAGGCCCGGATCAGCGGCGAGGAGCTGACCAGAAGACTCGACTGGCCCATCGGCAAAGTCTCCTACGCGGAGAACGGCATCCGCCCACTGCGCGAGCTCGAAGTCGCGGAGTACCTGGTCAGCTGCGGCCCGGTGGTTCGCGAAGACTACGAACGGCTGCTGGCGCTGTCGGAGGTGCCTGACCACGGCTACTGGGTCCGGCCCCACAACCTGGACCAGCCCGTCGAACTCCGCTCGCTCATCGTCCAGGAGAACATCGCCAGCGACATCGGGCATTACGAGCCGCTGGTGATACCCGGGCTCCTGCAGAGCGAAAGCTACATCCGCGCGCTGTTCCACTGGGGATCGAACCGGCCCGAGAACGAGATCGAACCGCGCGTGCAGGCCAGGCTGGCCCGGCAAGCGCTGCTGGACAAGCAACTCCCACCTGGCACGACTTTCTTCCTGCAGGAAAGCGCGCTTCGCACCGTGGTCGGCAGCCCGCAGGTGATGCACGAACAGATGCTGCTCCTGATGATGACCGCCAGTCAGCGACACTGCTCGATCCGCGTCGTCCGGGATTCGGCCGGGCCGTTCACCGTGTTCGGCGCCTTCAGGATCATGGACTACGTCGACGACCATCCCTCGGTGGCTTACACCGAAGGCTTCACGACCGGACTGTTCATCGACGACGCCACGGACGTCGCGCGCTACCGGCGCATCCTCAACAGACTCGACAGTGCGGCCCTGAGCGAGGCGCAGTCGCGAACCTGGCTGGCCAAGTTCGCGAGCGCCTACGACAGGGCGGAGCCCATTCCCTCATGTCCACCGCCGGAATGACGGGCGAACCAGAGTGATCACTCGGGCCTCGAACCTGTCTAAGTCCTGTGAGAACACTGTCTTGGGGAGTAAGCGAGACCGTTGGCGCGGTTAATGGAAGTGTGAACGCTTCGACGACCGCGCTGCTGGTGCTGTTCGTCGTCTCGCTGGTGCCGCTCCTGCCCACCGAGGTGACGCTCATCGGCATGGGCGTCGCCGCCGCCCAGGGCGGCGCGTCCCTGCCGGTGGTGATCGCGGTCGCCAGCGTCGGCTGCCTGATTTCGGACCAGGGATTGTATGCAATCGGCCGGTTCGGTGGGCCGCACCTGCTCGACAGGCTGCGCCGCCGTCGCGGCATCGACGCCGGGATCACCTGGCTCGACGGGAAGCTGCAGCAACACCCGCGGCCGGTGCTGGTGGTCGCGCGGTGGCTGCCGTCCGGCGGGACGGTCGGCGCGCTGCTCGCCGGTTCGCTGCGCTGGCCGCTCGGCGAGTTCCTCACGGCGTCGGTTGTCGGCGTCACGCTGTGGACCTCGTACGTTTCCCTGCTCGGCTACCTCGGCGGGCAGATGATCACCGAGCCGGCGATCAGCATGCTGCTCTCCCTCGGAGTGGCGCTGGTCCTCGGCTCGGTGATCACCGTCAAGCTGAAGCGCGAGCGAGTTACAGCGCCTTGACGGCCGCGACGATCGCTTCGGGCTCGGTGCGGGTCGTGTAGTCCGGGTGGACGTCGATGAAGCGAACGGTCCGGTCGCGGTCGACGACCACCACGGTCGGGTAGGCGAGTTCCCAGCTGGCGGTGCCGTTCTGCCGGGGCAGGTCGGCGCCGAGCGTGGCCATCGCACTCTGTATCCGCTCACTCGGCATGAAGGTGATGCCGAGTGAACGAGCCACCTCGTTGCCGAGGTCGGAGAGCACCGCGAAGGTCAGTTCGTTGGCCTCCTTCGCGGATAGCGAACCGTCCGGGAGCTGGGGGCTGATCGCGGCCAGGCGGATGCCGAGCCCGTCGAGCACGGGGACCAGCTCCTGCTGGTAGGTCCGCAGGGTCAGGTTGCAGTACGGGCACCAGGCCCCGCGGTAGAACACCAGTACGGCGGGACCGTTCGCGACGAGCTCGTCGAGCGAGACCTCGCCGCCGTTCGCATCCCGCAGCGTGAAGGCGTTCAGCTTGTCGCCGACCGCGGCGAAACCCGCCGGATCCGCGCCGTCGACATTCCTGCCCGGCTCGGCCTCCAGCACGGTGGCGATGCCCTCGGGCACGGCCCCCCGGACACCGGCGGCAATCGCGTTCAAACCCGTAGAAAGCTCGCTCACTGATAAGTCCTTCCACCCCGTCAAAGCTGTACTAATCAGTACAACGACACTGACTGTACTATCCGGTACATGGACGTGCAAGCAGGGGCCCCGACCGAACAGGGGCGTCGGACACAGGATTCGATCGTCGACTCGGCGGCGGCCTTGATGTACACCAACGGTGTCGCGGCGACGAGCGTCGACAAGGTGCTCGCCGCCTGCGGGGCCGGGAAATCGCAGATGTATCACTACTTCAAGAACAAGGACCAGCTGGTCGAGGCCGTGATCGGCCGGTACCTGGAGACCATCCTGGCGAACCAGCCCGCGATCAACGACCTGCACGACTGGGCCGCGTTCGACCGGTGGACCGAGCAGCTGCTCGACATCCAGCGCGGCCCGCAGGGGCCGATCGCGTGCCCGCTGGGCAACATCGCGGGCGAACTGGGCGACGACCCGCGCGTCGCCGGGCTGCTCGACAAGGCGTACCGGGAGTGGGAATCCCACCTGGCGCGGGGGCTGATCGCGTTGCGGGACAAGGGAGAGCTCGCCGCCGACGCCGATCCGGCGCGGCTGGCCCAGACGGCGATGGCCTGCCTGCAGGGCGGACTGATGCTCGCGCACATCCGCCGGGACATCACTCCGCTGGCGGACGCGCTCGCCGTCGCCGTCGGCCACCTGAAATCCCACGCCCGCTGAGTAGCGCTCGCCTCCGGCGCTTCGTTTCCTGAAGGATCCCGACCTCGTACCAGGCCAGCCCGGGAAGGGCGATCAACGCCGCGATCAGGAACTCCGGTCCGCCCGCGATCGTCCAGCCCAGCGCGACGGCGAGGAGCACCAGCAGCGCGATCAGCCTGGCCGACGCCCAGCCGCCCGGGGCTCTTCCTCGCGCCATTCCGACGTCAGCTCGTCAGCTCGGCGACCTCGGCACGCAGCGAGTCGATGACCGCCGCCACCGCGGGCCTCGCCGCCGCACCCCTCCGGCAGACGGCCTCGACGTGGCGTGCGGCCCGGATCCCGGCGAGTGGTCGGCAGACCAGCCCGCTGCCGCGGCGGGTGTCCATGGTGTAGCGGGGCAGCAGCGCGATCCCGTGCCCGGCGGCGACGAGCCGTTCGGTGATGCGGAAGTCGTTGATGCGCTGGACGACCTGGGGCCGCACGCCCGTGCGCACGGTGAGCGAGCGCAGGACGTCGTCCACCGGGAAGCCGAAGTCGACGCTGATCCACTTCTCGTCGGCGAGGTCCGCGAGTTCGACGCGACGGCGGCTCGCGAGCCGATGTCCGGCTGGCAGCGCGACGTCCATCGGTTCACGCAGCAGGTGGACGGCCTCGAGCCGGTCGGTGCCGAAGGGCGGGGCGTGCTCGTCGCGGTGCGCGACCACGACGTCGTAGTCCGCGACCAGGCCGGGGACCTCCGGCGGGGTCATGTCGATGTCGCGCACGTCGAGCTCGAGGCCGTCGTACTCGGCGACGCGGTGGAGCAGGCCGGGCAGCAGCATCAACGCCGCGGACTGGAAGATCGCGACGCGGACCCGGCCGCGCGGCGCGCTGCGGTAAGTGTCCAATTCGGACTCCGCGCGGTCGAGGGCGGCCAGCACCTCGTCCGCCCTGGCGACCAGCGCGCGGCCCGCATCGGTCAGCCGCAGGCCGCGTCCGGCAGGCTCGGTCAGCGGCAGGCCGACCTCGCCCTGCAGCGCCTTGATCTGCTGGGACACCGCCGACGGCGTGCAGTGCAGCGCCCGCGCGGCGGCCGTCACGCTGCCGCGGTCGGCGAGCTCGCGAAACGTCCGCAACCGCCCGAGGTCCATCCTCGCAGCTTAAATGAAGCAGCCCTGCAAAGTCTCCGAGGTCCCTGAAGGCCACCTTGAGGGACTTGGAGTCCGTCGGGCCCGTCGCCGACGAGGCGACGGGCCCGAGAAAAACACAGTGGCCTTCAGGGACGGTAAAAACGGTCAGCCGGTGACGTCCAGGTGGGCCTTGGCCGGGGTCGGGGCCGGGGCCTTGCCGTTGGCGTCAGGCTTGTCGCCAGCGGGCTTGTCGCCGGTGCCGGTCGTGGTGGCCGGGACGCTCGGCTTGGTGCTCGTCGGCTTGCCGGGCTTCGTCGGCTCGGTCGGCTCCGGCGAACCGGGGGGCGTCGAACCTTCGCCGCCGCCTTCGGCGCAGGTCGCCGAGGCCAGGTCCAGCGTCTGGATACCGTCGACACTGATCGACAGGGCGGTGACGGTGAACGAGCCGTCCTTGTGCTTGACCTGCTTGTTCAGCAGGACCGAGGCCAGCCCCGGGACGACGACCCCGGTGTTCGGCGCGGCGGCGACGTCGAGCTTGATGTCCCCGATCCTGGCCTTCGCGAGCGAAGAGGAAGCCTTGCCCCCCTTGCACTCCGCCTCGATGGCGGAGACGCTGACCAGCGGCTTGCCCTGGCCGCCGATGAGCCCGTTCAGGCCGACGCTGACGTCCTTGATGCTCGCCCTGGCCTCGTTGTCGCCCGCCTGCGCGTTGAGCACGTTGACCTTGACCAGCTGCAGCGGGAGGGAAAGTTCCGCGAGCGACTTCTGGTCGAAGCCGTCCGAACCGTCGGCGAACGGGACCGGGCCGACCTTCAGCAGGCCGGTGGCCGAAAGCGCGTACGCGGAGCTGACGGGGTGCTCGGCGGCACCCGCCACCGGCGCGAAGAGCGTGCCCGCGACAAGGACGGCCGCACAAAGGCCGATACTGCCTGCGAAAGCGTTTCTGGGGAACAAGGAGCTATCCTTTCGAAAGATTTACGGGGAATCAAACGATGGTGACGATGGCGCCCAGCGGAACCTTGACGAGTTCGTCCAGTGCGGCCTGGGGCACCCGGATACAGCCGTCACTGTTCGCCTTGCCGACATAACTGTCGTTCGGCCAGGTGTGGATGCCGACCGTGCCCGGACCGCCGCCGAAGGTCTCGTGCGATTCCGAGTGCGCGCTGAGCGGCAGCACGATCGGGCTGTACTTGTTCACGGTTTCCTCGATCGACGCCAGCAGGAAAGCGCGGCCGGCCGGGGTCGGGAACTCAGGTTTCCCGGTGCCGACGGTCCAGTTCCCCACCGGCTTGCCAGCCCGGTCGAGTTCCAGCGAGAAGGCCGCTCGATCGACTTTGATCGTGTAGTCGTTCTGCGCGGTCTCGACGACGGCCGGGTTGAGGTGCACCCAGCCCACGGCGGCGTTCGGCCTGGCCGGAAGCAGGATCTCCGCCCAGTCGTCCTGCTCGGAGAGCACCGGGACCCAGGTCGGGGAGCCCACCTGGATCGACGGGAGCCTGGCGATCGCCTTGCCGCCGACGCTCTGGTAGACCACGATTTCGTCTTTGGGGTGAACGACCTTCCCGGTCGCGGGCGCCCCGGAGTCCTTCGCGGCGTCCGGCACCGTGGCGAACGTCGTGGCCTGCGGGAGCAGGGTGAGGTCCTCCTGGTTCACCGCGACGGGAACCGGGGTCGCGGGCTCGCTTCCGCACCCGGCGGCCAGCAGTGTCACCACGGCCGCGAAACAGCAGATTTTGGCTCGATTCCACTTCGGCAAGCGGCGGTTCGAGACGTCAAAGCTTTCCATACATCCCAATCCTTGAACGAGAGAATTGACCAGCAGGCAAAGAAAGCACGGTTATCGGCGCGTCAACCGACGCGAGCGTAGCGCTGTCGAAATACCTGCCGAATCCGGGATCGACTAAAGCGGAAAACAATTGATTCTTGTAATCCGGGAACGAAAACCGAGGCAAGAAAAACGTACCTAGGGCAGCGTTGGCGAAACGAGACAACCCGTTTGGAGCAACAGCACCTTGAAGCAGTGCTACAGGGTCTCTGCAGATATTCTCGCTGGACCTTCACGGTGGAAACCCACACAGTGGGGACATGCCTGCTCGTGACCGTCTGCTCGCCGTGTTCGTCGCCGTCCTGTGGGGCTGCAACTTCCTCGCCATCCACGCCACCCTCGGCCAATTTCCGCCGTTCTTCGCCGGGGCGCTGCGGTTCGTGGTGATCGCGATCCCGACGATCCTGTTCGTGCCATGGCCGAAGGTGAAGGTCAGGTACCTGCTCGGCTACGGCCTCGGTTTCGGCACCGGCCAGTTCGCGTTCCTGTTCGTCGCGATGGACACCGGCATGCCGACCGGGCTCGCGTCACTGGTGCTGCAGGCGTCGGCGCCGTTCACCGTGCTGCTGGGTTCGGTGTTCCTGCGCGAACGGGTGTCCGGGCGGCAGCTCGCCGGGATCAGCTTCGCCGTGCTCGGCATGGCCGCGATCGCCTGGCAGCAGGCCGCCCACGCCGCGCTGCTGCCGGTGATCCTCACCTTGCTGGGGGCGCTGAGCTGGGCTTTCGGCAACCTGAGCACACGGCAGGCCGTCCCGGACAACCCGCTGCATTTCACGCTGTGGATGTCGGTCGTGCCGCCGCTGCCGATGTTCGCGCTCTCGCTGATCGCCGAGGGTCCCGCCGCGCAGTGGCGCTCGCTGACCACGCTCGGCACGCCGGCCGGGCTCACCGCGCTGGCCGGGCTGACCTACGTCGTGCTGATCGGCACGGTCGTCGGCTCCGGGATCTGGACCACGCTGATGCGGCGCAACCCGGCGGGCGTCGTCGCGCCGTTTTCGCTGCTGGTGCCGGTGGTGGGACTGTCGATGGCGTTCTTCGTGCTGCACGAGCGGCCGACCGCGCTGGAGATCGCGGCCGGTTTCGTGGTGATCGGCGGGGTCCTGCTCGGCTCGACGCGGCGGCGGACACGCGCCGAACCCGTGGACGGCTTCCTCGCCCCGGAACCGGTCAAAGCCTGAAGCCCCCGCGCAACTCGTCGACGAGTCGCGCGTCCTGGGCCGTGCTCAGACGGCGATGGGCGTGGCGCCGAGGTGCTCGACCGGGCCGGAGAGCGCGGCCTTGATCTGACGCGAGATGTCGTCCGCGAGGACCTCCGTCTCACCGTTCTCGACCGCGGCCAGCGCGTCGCGGGCGACCTGGCTCGGGTCGTTCTTGGGGACGTCCAGGGCGCTGATCATGTCGGTGTCGGTGTAGCCGAGGTGCACGCCGACCACCTGGGTGCCCTGGCCCGCGAGCTCGATGCGGAGCGAGTTGGTCAGCGACCAGACGGCGGCCTTGGACGCGCCGTACGAGCCGGAGCCCGCCGCCCAGGACAGCACCGAGTGGATGTTGACCAGCGCGCCGCCGCCGTTCGCCGCGAGGATGGGCGCAAACGCTTGCACCACGCGCAACACCCCGAACACGTTGGCGTCGAAGGTGGCCTTGGCCTCGTCGACGTCCGCCATGAGGAGGGCGGACTGGCCGACCACCCCGGCGTTGTTGATCACGATCGAGACGTCGCCCGCGAGCTTCGCGAGCGCCTCGACGGACGCGGCGTCGGTGACCTCCAGCGGCAGCGCGACGACACGCGGGTCTCCACTCTCGACCGGCGTGCGGGCGGTGGCGTAGACCTTCACGGCGCCGAGCTCGAGCAGCTGCTCGACGAACGCCTTGCCGAGCCCTCGCAGGCCGCCGGTGACCAGCACGGTGGCGCCCTTGATGGTGGTCATGATGTCCTCCTGTTGACATAGTCAAATAGCTTTTACCTCTGTCACGACAGTGGACCCGAGATGCGACAGAGTCAAGTACGCTTGACCTATGTCATGGAGTGGGACGGGCCGGTTCGGCCTCCGGGAGGCCCCCGGCGGACTCGGCCTGGTGCAGGACTTCGTCAACACCAAGACCATCGGCGACTACGGCCCTGACCTGCTGTCGAGCACCGAACTGGCGCAGCCGTGGCTGAGCCGTGCGCTCGCCGCGTGGTCGGCCGCGCGCGGGCTGGACGTGCCGGAGATCACGCTGTCCGAGGGCGATCTGGCGGCCTTGCGGGAGGTGCGGAGCCTCTTCGAGCAGCTTGTCCACGGCGAAGAGGTGAGCGCGCCGGGCCCGGTGCGCACCGCGCTGCTCCCCGGGCGGGACGGCTCGGTGCGGCTCGCGCCGTCGGGCGCGGGGGGCGACTGGCTGGTTTCGGCGCTGTGGACCGAGACCCTGCTCGCCCAGCAGGCGAAAACCTGGCCCCGGCTCAAGATCTGCCGCCGAGAAGAGTGCGGATCGGCGTTCTACGACGTGTCGCGCAACAACAGCGGCGTCTGGCACGACGTCAAGACCTGCGGAAACATCAGCAACCTGCGCGCTTCACGCGAACGGAAGCGCGCCGCAGCCGGATGACCGAGGCCGTCAGCCGCCGAAAAACTCGCGGAGGACGGGTGCGAGGGCCGCGGCCTTGACGATGTGGGTCTGGCCCGGCAACGCGCGGTGCCGAGCTCCGGGAAGGGTGCCGGCGAGCGCTTCGACGCCGTTGCGCATCCACTGTGGACTCTTCGTGCCGCCGACCACCAGCGTGGGGACGGCGAGGGCGCTCCAGCGGTCCGCGGGCAGCGGCTTGCCCGCCTGGGCGTGCTGGACCAGGGCAAGGTCGTACGGAAGCGTGTGCGCGACGGCTTTGAGCTGCTTCCACGCTGGCATCAGCGGCATCAGCGCGACGACGGCACCGGGCAGGTTGACACCCTTCGCCATGAACAGCTTCACCGCCGCGCTCCGCTTGCCCGCGGCGACCAGCTCGCCGATCCGCGCACCGCAGTCGGACGGCGTCGGCGGCCGGGTGGCGTCGACCACGAACGGGGCCTCGTACAGCGCCAGTTTCTTCACCGACGAGAGGCGCGTGGCCGCCTCCAGCGCGAGCGCCGCGCCGGACGAGATGCCGTAGAGGTACGCGGAGCCACCCGCCGCCTCGATGACCGCTTCGACGTCCTCGACCTCGCGCTCGATGGCGTACGGCGCGGTGTCGCCGCTGTCCCCGCGGCCGCGGCGGTCGTAGGTGTAGACCGTGAAGTGGTCGGCCAGCAGCTTGGCCAGGTCCGGATTCGGGCCGAAGGTGCGGGTGTTCAACGCGCCGTCGACCAGGACGAGGGCCGGGCCCTCGCCTGCCCGGCTGTAGGCGATCTTGGTGCCGTCACGGGAAGTCACGTCGGTCATCGGAGTCTCCTTCGCTGGTGTGCACCCAGCTTCACACCGAATATTCTGGCTGTCAAGACAAAAAATATGTTCGGTGAGACGACCGGAGAAACCCGATGCCACCTATGGTGACACCGGGCTGCCGAAACCTCAGCTGAGGACGGTGGCGGACTCGTCCTTCGACTTGCCGTCGGTGCCCTCGTCATCGTCGTTGTCACCGTCGTCATCACTGTGCGCCATGCGCTTCTTCATGACGAGCGCGATGACGATCCCGGCGACCACCGCGACGGCGAGCCCGACGTACGAGAAGCCCTTGAGCCACTTGTCGGCCACGATGCCCAGGTAGTAGATGAGCGCCGTGGTGCCGCCCGCCCAGGCGATGCCGCCGAGGGCGTTGGCGGCGAGGAAGCGCGGGTACGGCATGTGGAGCGAACCCGCGAGTGGGCCGGCGAGGATGCGCAGGAACGCCACGAAACGGCCGAAGAACACGGCCCACACGCCACGTTTCTGGAACATCGCCTCGGCCTTGGCGATGTGTTTCGGGCCGAAATGCTTCGGGAATTTCCGGCCCGCCCAGGCGAACAGGCGTTTACCGCCCTTGCGCCCGATCAGATAGCCGATGCTGTCACCGATGATCGCGCCGGCGCTGGCGATGATGCCGATCCACAGCGGGCTCAGCTCGGCGTGCTGTGAGGACAGCAGGGCCGCGCTGACCAGCACGATCTCACCGGGCAGCGGGATGCCGAGACTTTCGATCATCACCACGAGGCCGACGATCAGATAGACCGACAACGGCGGGATGCTCTCCAGCCATTGGTCGACGTTCAATGCGTGCCCCTAGCTAAATTTTGCCGTTTCACGCCGGGTTCAGGCGTCTTGCCTGCAGCGTACCGGGAGGGCAGCGCCCGGCTAGCCGAAAGCGGCAAGCGCGGCGTTGACGGGGATGTCGCCGGAGTGCACGTCGAACCCGCGGTTCTCGGTCAGCGGCTCGTCCAGGGCGGCGACGAGCACGGCGGCGACGTCCGCGCGGGACACCTTGCCGTGCTCGAGGTGCGTCGCGATCTTCACCCGTCCGGTGGCCGGGTCGTCGGTCAGCGTGCCGGGCCGGACGATGGTCCAGATCAGGCCGGACCGCTGGAGCACGCTGTCGGAAGCCTGCTTCGCCAGCAGGATCGAGCGGACCAGCCGGTCGCCCTGGTCCGGCGAGTCGGCGAACTGCGCGGACAGCTGGAGGTATCGGCTGACCCCGGCCTTCTCGGCGGCGCGGATCGCGGAGATCGCGCCGTCGCGGTCGACGAGGTTCACCGAGGCCTCGTCCGGATCGGGCGCGCCGACCGCGCTGATCACGACCTCCGAACCGGCGATGGCCTCGACCAGGTCCGCGGCGTCGGCGGTGACGTCCGCGACCACCGGCTCCGCCCCCAGCCCGGCGACCTCATCGGCCCGGCCGCTGCTGCGCAGCCCGGCACGCACGGAGTGACCACGGCTGCGAAGGAGTTTGACGACGTGAAGCCCAGTACGGCCCGAAGCGCCCAGAACGGTGACCTGCATGGAGTGATCCTGCCCGAAACAGCCCGCTCGCGCCCTGTCGATCACGCAACTCGTCGACGAGTTGCGCCGTCTGGCCGGTAGCGGCGCGAGTACTGCCGCTAAAAGCCTCTGAAGGCCACCATCACGGCGTAATACGCCGTGATGGTGGCCTTCAGGGGCAGTTGCGGCGTAGAGGACATCGGAGACCGTGGCGACGTCGGGAGGGCCGAGGTCCGGGTTGAGGGCGCCGTCGATCTCGAAGAGCTCGGCCTTGACCTCGTGCGGGTGGATCCGGCCGTCACGGTTGTCCTCCGCGTAGTGGCAGGCCACCCGGTGCCCGGCGCCGATCTCCCGCAGCTGCGGGCGGTCGGTGTCGCACAGACTCTCCTGCTTCCACGGGCACCGCGTGTGGAAGCGGCAGCCGGTCGGCGGGTTCGCCGGCGAGGGCAGGTCGCCCGCGAGCAGGATCTGCTCGCGGCTGTCCTCGACCACCGGGTCCGGCACGGGAATCGCCGAAAGCAGCGCCCTCGTGTACGGGTGCAGCGGGTTCTCGTAGAGCTCGTCCGCGGTGGTCTCCTCGACCAGCGCGCCGAGATACATCACGCCGATCCGGTCGGAGATGTGCCGCACCACGGCGAGGTCGTGCGCGATCACCAGGTACGTCAGCCCGAGGCGCTCCTGCAGCTCCTCGAGCAGGTTGACCACCTGTGCCTGCACCGAAACGTCCAGTGCGGACACCGGCTCGTCGGCGACGATCAGGTCCGGCTCGACCGAGAGCGCCCGCGCGATGCCGATGCGCTGGCGCTGCCCGCCGGAGAACTCGTGCGGGTACTTCCGCAGCGACGACTCCGGGAGGCCGACCGCGGCGAGCAGCTCCTTGAGCCGCTTCGCCGTGGACTCCTTGTCCTTGTCGAGCCCGTGCGCCTTCATGCCCTCGACCAGAATGGACTCGACCGACTGGCGCGGGTCCAAACTGGACAGTGGGTCCTGGAAGATCATCTGCATCCGGCGCCGTGCCAGGCGCAAAGCCTCGCCCTTGAGCTGCGCGACGTCCGTGCCGTCGAACACGACCTTGCCGTTGGTGGGCTCGGAAAGCCGCAGGATCGCCCGGCCCAGCGTGGACTTGCCACAGCCGGACTCGCCGACCAGCCCGTAGGTCTCGCCGCGGACGATCGACAGGTCCACACCGTCGACGGCGTACACGTGCCCGATCGTCCGGTCGAACACGATGCCCTGCTTGATCGGGAAGTGCACCTTCAGGTCTTCGACCGTCAGCAGCACCTCACCCTGCGCTGCGTGCGTCATCGGTGTCCTCCTCCAGCGGCGACGGCCGGCTGGACCGGGTTGTGGCACCGCAGCAGCCCGCCGTGGTCCGGAACCAGGTCCGGCGAGTGCTCACGGCACGCCGCGACGGCGTTCGGGCAGCGGGGCGCGAACGCGCAACCGCCGTCCCACGGAATGTTGTCGGCCACGGAACCCTTGATGGGGACCAGTTTCTCGCCACGGCCCGCGTCGAGACGCGGGATCGACGAGAGCAGGCCGTGCGTGTACGGGTGCCGCGGCTGGGCGAACAGCGCGTGGCGCTGCGCCCGCTCCACGATCCGGCCGCCATAGAGGACGTTGACCTCGTCGCACAGCCCGGCGACGACGCCGAGGTCGTGCGTGATCATCACGAGCGCGGTTCCGGTGTCCTGCACCAGTTCCCGCAGCAGCGCGAGGATCTGCGCCTGGATCGTCACGTCGAGCGCGGTGGTCGGCTCGTCGGCGATGAGCAGCCGGGGACGGCAGGCCAGCGCGATCGCGATGAGCGCGCGCTGCCGCATGCCGCCGGAGAGCTGGTGCGGATACTCGGAAAGCCGCCGGGTCGGGTCGGGGATGCCGACCTTGTCGAGCAGCTCGGCCGCCTCGATCATCGCCTTCTTGCGCGACATGTCGCGGTGGCGTTCCAGCACCTCGGCGATCTGCAGCCCGATCGGGATGACCGGGTTCAGCGAGGACAGCGGGTCCTGGAACACCATGCCGAGGTCGCGGCCGCGGCGGTCCTGCATTTCCTTGTCCGACAAGCCAAGCAGGTCAGTACCCTCATAGGACACCGAGCCGGTGACGGTGTTCCCGCGCTTCGCCAGCAGCCGCATGATCGCCAGCGAGGTCACCGACTTACCACAACCGGACTCGCCGACGAGCCCGACGGTCTGGCCGGGTTCGACGCTGAAACTCACCCCGTCCACCGCGGTGAACGGCCGCTCGCCGCGGCGTTGGAAAACGACCTTGAGGTCACGAACTTCGAGGAGTGCCACGGGAAATCACCGCCTGTTCTTCGGATCGAGGGCTTCACGGAGGGACTCGCCGAGCAGCGTGAAGCCGAGCGCCACCACGATGATCGCGATGGCCGGGTAGTACGCCAGTTCCGGCCGGATGTCCAGGAACTGGCGCGCGCCCTTGCCCAGCATCAGGCCCCATTCCGCACGGGACGGATCCGGGTCACCGAGGCCGAGGAACGACAGCGCCGCGGCTTCGAGGATGGAGGTCGCGAGCGTCAGGGTCGCCTGCACGATGACCGGGCCGAGCGAGTTCGGCAGCATGTGCCGGAACACGATCGTCGTTCTCTTGACCCCGAGCGAGGTCGCCGCGAGCACGTGATCACTGTCCCGCTGCACCAGCATCGAGCCGCGCAGCAGCCGGGCGAAGATCGGCACGCAGATGATCGAGACGGCGATGATCACCGACCACTGGCTGGCCTTGGCGAACAGCGCGGCGATCGAGATCGCCAGCAGCAGCGAAGGCACCGACAGCATGACGTCGACCAGCCGCATGAGGACCGTGTCGACCCAGCCGCCGAACGCACCGGCGAGGCCGCCGATGATCATGCCGATCACCAGGCCGATCAGCGTGGCGAGCACGCCGACCAGCAGGGTCTGCTGCGAACCGACGATCAGGCGGGAAAGGAAGTCCCGGCCGAAGTCGTCGGCGCCGAACAGGAAGCCCGGCTGGCTGCCGGGGATGAAGTCCGGCCGGACCAGGCTCCCCAGGTACTGCTCGTTGGGGTCCTTGGGCGCCAGCAGCGGGGAAAAGACCGCGATCAGGACGAACAGCAAAGTGATGCTCGCACCGGTGATCGCGACCGGGCTGCGCAACATGCGGCGCACGGCCTCGGCACCGAGACTGCGGCCGGCGGCCGCGGCGGCGAGCTTGTCGATCGGCTCCTTGCGCTTGTTCAGCAGAGTGTTCATCGCACACGCACCCTCGGGTCGATGATCCCGTACGAGACGTCGACCAGCATGTTCACCAGGACATACACGACCGCGCCGAACAGGAGCAGGGCTTGCAGCCGCGGATAGTCACGCCGCTCGATGCCCTCGGCGAGCAGATAACCGAGGCCGCGGAAGTTGAAGACCCGTTCGGTCAGGACCGCACCGCCGAGCAGGGCGCCGGTCTGCAGGCCGATGGTGGTCACCACGGGCAGCAGGCCGTTGCGCAGCACGTGCCGCCGCCGCACGATGGACTGGGTCAGCCCCTTGGAGTTCGCCGTGCGGATGAAGTCCTCGTTCAGCACGTCGAGCACCGAGGCACGGGTGATCCGGGTGATCACCGCGAGCGGGATGGTGGCCAGCGCCACGGCGGGCAGCACCAGGTGCTTCAGCGCGTCCCAGACGGCGTCCCACTCCTGGGTGATGATGCCGTCGAACACCGCGAATCCGGTGATGGAGGTGGCGTCGAGCCCGGTCATCTGCCTGCCCTGGGACGGCAGCCCCAGCGGCGCGGCGAACGCGTCCTGCATGACGTAACCGAGGAAGAACACCGGAACAGCGACCCCGACCAGCGTGAGAACGATGATGACGTTGTCCACGATCCGGCCGTGGAACTGGGCGCTGAGATAACCGAAGGGAATGCCGAGCCCGATCGCGATGACCATCGCGGCGAAGCCCAGCTCGATGGTGGCGGGCGCGAAAGTGCTGATCTCCGACATGACCGGCTGCCCGGAGGCGAGCGAGTTGCCGAAGTCACCGGTGAGCGCCCGGCCGAGGAACTTGAAGTACTGCAGGAAAACAGGCTGGTCGAGCCCGAGAACCTTGTTGAGGTCGGCGATCTTCTGGGGCGTGGCCTTGTCGCCGAGCAGAGCACCGGCGGGACCGCCGGGCAGAGAGCGAAGCCACGCGAAGATGAGTATGGACAAGATCAATAGCGTCGGGATCGCTTGTAGCAGTCGACGCACCAGAAATCGGAGCACTTGGAGTTTCCTTTTTTGCCAGCCCGGCAAAGTCAAGGGCAGGGGGCGAGCGCGGTAGCGCCCACCCCCTGCCCAAACTTGAAGCTCAGGCTTATCCCATGCTCACGGTGTTGAAGCGTTCGTCGGTGAGCGGGCTCGCCACCAGACCCTTGACCTTCGAGCTCACCACGAGGGCGGGCGTCGGGTAGGCGATCGGGACCGCAGGCATGAATTCCATGATCTGCTTGTTGACGTCCTGGTACGCCTTGGCGTGAGCGTCACCGGCGGCGGCGGCGTCGGCGCCACTCAACGCGGTGAACAGCGCCGGGTTGTCGAAGCCGAACTCGGTCTTCTTACGGCCGAAGAACGTGCCGATGAAGTTGCCCGCGTCGTTGTAGTCGCCGGTCCAGCCGAGCAGGTGGATGTCCTGCTTGCCGTTCTTCTGCACGTCGTCCTTGTAGCCACCGTTCCACGGCTCGGCCACGGCGTCGATCTTGATGCCGATCTTCTTCAGGTCCTCGGAGATCGCCGTGAACGTGTCTGCCGGGTTCGGCATGTACGGGCGGCTGATCTCGGTCGGGTAGTAGAACTTCAGCGTCAGGTCGCTCGCCCCGGCCTGGGCCAGCAGCTGCTTGGCCTTCTCCGGGTCGTACGGGTACTTCGTGACATCGTCGGTGTAGCCGGCGATGCTCTTGGGCACGAACTCGGTCGCGACCTCGGAACCCTCGGCCAGCTTCGACTTCACGTACTGCTCGCGGTTGATGCCGTAGGCCAGCGCCTGGCGGACCCGCACATCCTTGAGCTTCGGGTTGCCCGACTGGTTGATGCCCAGGTAGAGCAGGTTGAACGACGGGCGGATGAGCACCTGCTGGCCGTCGTTGCGCAGCAGGCCGTAGTCACCGGGCGACGGGTAGTCGTAGCCCTGGATCTCGCCGGCCTTCAGCGCCTGCTTGCGGGCGTTCTCGTCCGGGATGACCTTGAAGATGAGCTTGTCGAGCTTCGCCTTGTTCGCGCTCGCGTCGTTACGCACCAGCGTGATCTCGCCCTTGGCGGTGTCCCAGCTCTCGAACTTGAACGGGCCGGTGCCGACGGGGTGCTTGGTGCCGTACTCGCTGTAGCTGAACGAGTCGCCGCTCTTGGTGACCGTGTCGGCGGTGTACTTCTTCAGCGCGTCCGGGCTCTGGATGGAGAATGCCGGGAGCGTGAAGGCAGCCGGGAAGACACCCTTCGCCTTGTTCAGGTTCACCACCGCGGTGCCGTCGTCCTTGGCTTCGCAGCTCTTGTAGACGGGGGCACCGCCGGCGTCGCCCTCGTTCTTCGCGAATCCCTCGAAGACGTCGCCGTAGTAGATCATCTGGCTCTGGGCGGCGGCGCCCTTCATGTTGTACCAGCGGTCGAAGTTGAAGCAGACCGCCTTGGCGTCGAAGGGGGTGCCGTCCTGGAAGGTGACACCCTTCTTCAGCGAGAACGTCCAGGTCTTCGCGTCGTTGCTCGGCTCCCACTTCTCGGCCAGGGAGGCCTCGAGGTCCGCGGTGCCCGGCTTGTTCTGGATCAGCGTGTCCTCGATCTGCCGAACGACCCGCAGCGACTCGCCCTCGTCCGTGAAGGTCGGGTCGAACGTCTTCGGGTTGCCCGCGGTGCCGAAGATCATCGTCCCACCGGTCGCACCACCCCCAGCGCCTTCATCGCGCTTGGAATCGGCACAGGCGGACAGCGAAACCGCGAGCGCGCCGGTAAGCCCGATCAGGGCAATACGGCGTGTTCGGGTCAGCCGCAATTGCTGCATCTGGCACCCCTTGGGAGATGTTCGGTGTTTTAGTCACCGTCCGGTCGGTCAGGAACTATGAGCGCCACGGACGATCGGTGTGTGCGCCGACACTAGCGGGAACTCGCCCCGCACTTAAGCACGTGAGGTTACGATCGCGCTACGCGGAGGCCAAAATGACCGCAAAGTGTCCCGAAATACTGACTGTGAGTAACATTTCGCTCCCACTGGTGCGGGCAGCGCACGACCACTGACACAAACGGCGGTATGCACGTAAGGCCGCTCGCACTAAGTGCCGAGCGGGTTCATCGGCTGTCCGCGGCCTCGCGGGTGCCGTCCACAGCGAACCAGCCCCGTTCGAACAACTGCCAGCGGCGCAATTCTTCCCGCGCTGCCTCACCATCACGGGAAACGACCCGCTTCAGCCGGGTCGGAGGCGCCGGGCCGTCGACCCAATGCAACTGGGAAAGCACCGGCCGGACCGAACGCCGACCTGCGGAAACACCCTCCAGGATCAGCACTTCGGGCACTTCGACAGCGACGAACGCGCCCAGCCGGGGTTGTCCGCCCGGCCAGTCCATCCGGCGATAGCCGCCCGCGCGCCCTGCGCTCAGCGGCGTCAACACGCCACGGACGAGCCGTGGCCACCACGAAACCGGGTCGTCCCAGGTCGCGAAGTCGTCGGTGCCGATCAGCCCGGCACGGACCCCGTGAGCCCGCAGTTCGGCCGAGACGGCGGCGGCGAGAGTGGACTTCCCGGCACCGGAAGGGCCGTCCACAGCCAAAAGCCGCACCTCGCCCAGCCGGGCGGGTGCGGCGAGGACCGCTTGACTCAGCGCGTGCGTGCGGGGCTCGGTTCGGGGGCGGCGAGGGCCTTGGCGTCGTCCGGCGCCGCCGTCTTCGTCTCGAGCGCGGCGATCCGCTGTTCCAGTTCGCGTTTGGTGTCCTCGAGCTCGCACCGCAGCAGTGCGGTCTCCTCCACGGAGGTCCGCACCTCCTCCTCCAGGTGCCCGACCTCCGTGGACAGGTGCAGCGCGACCAGCGCGAGCACGACCCCGGAGAGCAGGAAGACGAAGTTGGACGGCGTCTGCACACCGGTGGTCTTGGCGAGGAACTCCGCGGCCTGCGGCAGGACCGCCAGCACGACCACGCCGATCGCGACGATGAGCCAGATGCCCGCGTACTTCTCCCGGAGCTTGCGCCGCCGCATCATTTCGAGAACGACGAACAGCACCAGGCAGGCGATGACGATGCTGAGGATGCGCCAACCGTCCATGATTCGGATCTCCCCTTTACGCGGAGTCGGACGAGTCGAGCGCCGGACGGCGGCGCACCAGCGCCAGCAGCAGCGCGAGACCGGCCCGGCCCAGGTAGACGGCCGATTTGACGGGTGAGTGGCTCGGCGTGCCGCCGGCCCGCTCCCGCATGATCACCGGGATCTCGGCGATCCGCAGGTCGGCCCGGATCGCCATCACCAGCGACTCGACCGTGTCGCCGAGGTACTCGGCCGGGTAGTAGGAGGCGAAGAGCTTGATCGCGCGCGGGCCCATCGCCTTGAAGCCGGAGGTGACGTCGGTGAGCTTGGCCTTGCCCAGCCGCGAGAACACCAGTGACAGCACGACCATCGCGTACTTGCGCGGGCCGCTGGCCTTGTACGCGCCCTTCCCGGCGAACCGGGAGCCGATGACGATGTCCGCGTCGTCGAGGCCGCGCAGCAGGGCGGCGACCTCGTCCGGATCGTGCTGGCCGTCCGCGTCGACCTGGACCACGACTTCGTAGCCGCGGGCGACGGCGTACCGGAAGCCGGTGCGCATCGCGCCGCCGACGCCCAGGTTCACCGCGAGCCGCGCGACCGCCGCTCCGGCGGCGCGGGCCAGCTTGGCCGTCTCGTCGGAGGAACCGTCGTCGACCACCAGGACGTCCAGCCCCGGCAGTGCCTTCTTGACCTGCCCGACGACCGAGCCCACGCTCGCCTGCTCGTTGAGCGCGGGCATCACGATGAGCACGCGACGGCTGGTCACGGACGTACTGGCCACGTCGATCATCCTATCCACTCACTGGCCGTGAGCGGAGCCGGACGCGGCGCCGGAGGAGACCCCGGACCCGGCCACGCCCTGCTGCCCGGCGATCTCGTAGACGGTGGCACCGCTGTTGCCGAAGACCCGGTTGAAGCCCGGGGTCGAGCCGATCCGCCGGAACCCGGCGGGCTGCTTGATGTCCACGGTGACCGTGCCACTGCCGGTGATGACGTATCGCACCTTGAGGTCGGTCAGCAGCTTCCTGACCTCGGGGTTCTTGTCGAGTTCGTTGAGGTGCAGCGAGAGGAACGCGGCCGGGGTGGTGCGCGCGGCGCCGTAGTAGGTCCACTCGACCGGCTGCACCCCGGCGAGCGCGTACATCCACACCGAACCGTCGCTGAGGTCGTTCATCACCCGCTCGCCAGGGGCGACGTGCTGGGCGAGCCAGCCGTAGGCCGCCTGCTCCGCCGCGTTGACCGAGGGGCCGTTGGGGTCGTAGTTGTACGCGACGCGAGCGGCGTTGCGCTCGACGTAACCGCCGCGGCTCAGCACCGCCATCACCAGCCCGATGGCCAGCGCCCCGGCCAGCGTCACCGTCGCGGGTTTGAGGCTCGGGCGCCAGGCACCGACCTTGGCCGCGAACTTTTCCGCGCCGGTGTTGACGAACTCGCCGATCGCCACGGCGCCGATCAGCGGGAGCAGCGCGGCGATGCGCCAGTGGTCGTTGTAGAACACGCTGCTCAGCGTGAGCACCAGCCGAGTCTCCAGCGAGACCGTCACCATGAACAGCCCGCCGAACACCACGAACGCGCCGACCAGCCACACCATCCGCCGGTGCTTGACGAGCAGGAAGACGCCGATGATCGCCGGGAGGCCGACCCACCACAGTGGAAAGTCCGCCATCGGCGAGAACGTGATTGTTTCGCCGATGGCGGCCGCGACCGTCGCTTCGGTGGCCCAGGACGCACTCGTCACGCCCGCCGCGTTGTACAGCGACGGCAGGATCACCGGCAGCGCGAGCACCAGGCACAGCCCGATGGTCACGACGAGCGACGGCGCGGACCGGCGCCAGTCGATCGGCTCGAAGCGGAACAGCACGGCGGCCAGTATCAGCAGGAAGTACACGATGACGACGAACACGACGCTGGTGTGCAACCCGGCGAGCCCGGCGACGCCGAGGCCGATCCCGAGCGGGCCCGCGACCCCGCGCGGCTTGAGCAGGTAACGCGCCAGCGCGATCATCGCGGGGATCATCGAGACCCCGGCGATGAACGGCCACAATGGACCGCGCCACAGCGAGTCGTACGGGAACGCGGTGAACCAGGTGCTGACGGCGGCCGCGGCGGCGACCGCGATCGTCGGCATCCGCCAGGCCGCGCACATCGCGGCCACACCCAGCGGCGCGGCGATGGTCACCGCGACCACCGCGAGGTTCAGCGTCGGCATCACGGTGAGGCCGCTCTTGCCGAAGACCAGCGCGAGCAGCGCGTGGAAGGTGTCGGGGTAGAAGTAGTGCGTCTCGTTCGGCAGGTTGGCGATGGTGCCGACGGTCGAGGGGCGCGCGTCGCCGTGTTCGGCGATCCAGCGGATGAGGTTGCCGTGGTAGGGCGCGTCCCAGCCCTGCTGGACGTTGTTGAGCGAATGCGAGCCGCGCAGGAACGTGACGGCCCCGACGGCCATGCCCGCGGCCACGCCGAACCCGATCAGCAGGTGCCCGCGCAGCGACCGCCGCGCTGAGTCCCCTAGGTCCTTCTCCGCCTCCGCCCACTCCGGATGACGCCGGGCGGTGAAGCGGTCCACCGCGAACGCGAGGGCGAAGCCGACCGCGGACAGCAGCAGTGCCCACAGCCCGACGTTCAGCATGGTCCAGCGGATGCCGAGCCCGCCGAGCACCGGGACGCCGATCGCGACGATGCCGAAGGTCAGCAACGGCGCCGCGGCGGCGAGTGTCCAGCCACGCAGTTTGACGGCCGTGCCGAAAACGAGACCCGGCAACCAAAACGCGAGTAGCACGAGAAGTACGTTCATCGAATTTGCAATCCAAACTGTACTGAAATATCCCCGGTGCGAGAAAGCACCCAGAACTTCACCGGCAATTCAGCCATCCGAAAAGCATGTGAGATCACACTAGCGGGACGCGTGAACCGGCCTTCGAGTTGCCTGCTGAAGGAGTGACGCGCAAGACGAACACCAGTACGACCGCCAGCCCGAGGGTCGGCCCCAGCGCCAGCCCGGCGACAGCGCGGAACACGGCGTCGCCCGGCAGGAACAGCAGCACCAGCGCCGAGGTGGCGGCGACGACGGCCCAGGTGAGCAGGACTTTGTTCGCCTTGGCCTGTGCGACGAGCACCGCGGCCGCCAGCTGGATGGCGGTCAGCAGCACCGACGACCACACCAGCCCGGCCATCCACCAGCCCTCGGGCCGGTTCTTCGCGGTGTACAGCAGTTCGACGACCCAAGGTCCGATGAGGAATCCCACCAGTGCGCCGGCAGCGGCGAGCACCAGCGCGGCGAGCGCGCCGACGGAGAGCAGCCTGCGCAGGCGACGGGGGCCGTCCGCGGTGCCGGAGAGCCGGACGACGGTCGGCACGGCGATGGCCTGGATCGGGGACAGCAGCATCAGCGGGGTCCGCGCGACGAACAACGCGAGGAACAGCACCCCGATCCGGTCGTCCTCCCCGCTCGGGCCGAGCAGCGACACCATCGCCGGGTAGCCGGTGATCACGCTCGCGGTGAGCCCGGCGCCCGCCATGAGCGTGACGATCCGGACCGCGACCGGCCGCAGGGCCTCCCCTTCGAGTCCCGGGTCGACCAGCCTTCCGGCCTGGCGGGCGAACAGCAGCCAGGCGAACGATCCCGCCGCGGCGGCCAGCGCCAGCGGCACCAGCTGGGCGAGGCCCGCCACCAGCAGCACCCCGAGCAGCAGCACCCTGACCAGCGCCTCGGCCATGATCAGCCAGGAGTACGGCCGGATCCGGTGCTGCCCGATGAGCAGGCCGCGCGCGGCGAACTGGAAGGCGAACGAGACCCCGCCCGCCAGCACGATCACGGCGAATTCCCAGTGGCCGCCGTACAACCTCTGCGTCACCGGGGGGATCAGGGTGAGCAGGCAGAACAGCAGCACGAGCACCGCGCAGACGGTGAACGCGCGCACCGCGGGCTTACCGGCCTTGGCGCCTTCGAGCGCGGCGTGCGCGGACTGCCGCGAGATTTCCTGTTCCAGCGGGGAAAGCGCGGCGCCCAGTCCCATCAGGACACCCCAGAACGACAGGAAGACCTTGTTGTCGGCCGGATCCAGCACCCGGCCCCAGACCACGGTGAGGACGTAGCCGAGTCCGATCGCGATCAGCAGGAAGATGCCGATCCGACCGGCGGACCTGCCGGTTTCCTTGCCCAGCCGGGCTGTTTCGTCGGGCATGACGCTCATCGGCGCCTTCGCGCACGCAGCGCGAAGTAGAGGCCGCGCACCGCGCCCGCGCCGAAACCGGCCGCGAACAACGGGCTCAGCTGGGCGACCGCGCGGGCCTCGGCCTTGGTCGCGCCGAAACGCGTCACCGCGGCTCCGGCCGCGGCCGAGCCGAGCACGCCGAGCGTCACCGCCGTCTTCGGCCGCTTGGCGGCGACGCCGAGACCGAGCAGCCCGACCCCGAACGCCGCGAAGAAACCGTTTCGGGCCGGGCCGGGCGAGGCGAGGTAGGAGTCCACAAAGGTCGTTCCGCGGAAGTAGGACTGCGCGACGAACTTCTTCAAGGATTCACGGCCGTGATAGGTCGCGGACAACTCCGGCGCGAGGTGGATCCGCTGCCGTTCCGCGATCCAGCGCAGGACTCCCGTGTCGTCACTGGCGAAACGCGCGTCGTCGAACAGCGAGACGAAGGCGTTCGACGCGTCCTCGAGTACTTGGCGTGGCGCGGAAAAGAAGCCCGTGCCCTTCGGGAAGACGTCGAACTCCTCGATGCCGAAGCTCATCAGGCGCGGGTTCGCGCAGTAGCGGCGCCAGGGGATCTTCACCAGGCCCGCCATGAAACCCGCGTACGGATTCTGCTCGGAGGCGACGTTGATGTGCCCGTTCCAGACCTGGCGCTCCGGGTGTCCGATGAGCTGTTCCCGCAGGAAGGTCAGGGATTCCGGGTCGATGATCACCCGGCTGTCCAGTAGCAGGACCTGCTCGCCGGCGGCCTTCGTGATGCCGAGGCGCCGCGCCTCGAAGCGGCCGCTGTTCGGCTGGGTGAGCACGGTAATGCCATAGAGTCGTTGCAGGGCCGCGAGCTTTTCCCCGGTGGCGTCGGTGCTGCCGTCGTCCACCACGATGATCTCGACCGGCCACGCGGCGGCCTCGGCGGAGGCGACCAGCGCGCCCACGCTGCGGTCGATCCAGTTCTGCTCGTTGTGGACCGGGATCACGACGCTGAGACCGGGGAGGAGCGTATTCGCACTCACGCCGCGAGACTACCCTGGACCGCGGGTCGGGATGAGCCCAGTATCCTTCCGGCACCGCATACCCGGTTATCCGACAGAGATAGGGCCCACGGTGATTTCCTTCATTCTCGGCACCACGGCCGAACTGATCAAAATCGCGCCGGTTTACCACGCTATCGCCGATCGCGGAACCCGGCCGAAGATCTGGTTCACCGCGCAACACGTGGACGAGGTCGCCGACGTGCTGTCCGATCTCAAGCTGCCGGAGCCCGACGTCTGGCTGGTGCTGAAGGAGCAGGCCCGCAACCTGGAGTCGCCGTCGCAGGTCCCCGGCTGGGCCGCGCAGGTGCTGCGAAGCGCGTGGAGCCGCCGCGCCGAACTGAAGGCCACGCTCGCCGAGGACGGCCGCCCGCCGCTGGTGCTGGTGCACGGCGACACGTTCACCACGCCGTACGGCGCCTTGATCGGCAAGCGGATCCTGAAGTCGCGGGTCGGCCACGTCGAGGCGGGCGCGCGCAGCGGCAGCCTGCTCAGCCCGTTGCCGGAGGAGATCAACCGCAAGATCGCGGCGAAGATCGTCGACCTGCACTTCGCGCCCGGCCCGCGCGAGGTGCACAACCTGCGCAACGCGCGCGGCGTCGTGGTCGACACCGAGGCCAACACCGCGATCGACGCGATGCGCCTGGCGATCGACCAGCCGATGACGATGACGGACCTGCCGGAACGGTTCGGCCTGGCCACGCTGCACCGGTTCGAGCTGGTTTCACGCGGGGAGAAGTACCGCGAGGTGCTGGAGACCCTGCGCGACGAGAGCCGCAAGAAGCCGGTGATCTACCTGGCGGGCGCACCGGAGCGGGAGCGGATCAGGAACCTCGGGCTGCAGGACCTGTTCGACGAGGAGCGCTTCCTGATCCGGCCGAAGCTGCGCTACCTGCAGTTCCTGCCGCTGATCGCAAAGGCCGACTACGTGGTCACCGATTCGGGTGGCCTGAGCGCGGAGTGTTACTACCTGGGCATCCCCTGCGCCGTGCACCGCGAGCGCACCGAGACCCCGCATCACCTGGGCGAGACCGTGGTCCTGACCGAGATGCGCGGCGACAAGCTGCGCGGTTTCCTCGACACGTACCAGGACCGCCGCGGCGAGTCGTGGATGGACAAGTACCACCCGAGCGGGATCATCGTCGACACGCTGGCGCAGCTCGGCTACTGCTGAAAAGCGCCATGAACGGACCGTTTATGGCGAAAAACGCCATAAACGGTCCGTTCATCGCAGCTGGGGACTAGAGGACGCGACGGCCGGAGAGCGCGCGGCCGAGGGTCAGCTCGTCGGCGAACTCGAGGTCGCCGCCCATGGGGAGGCCGGACGCGAGCCGGGTCACGGACAGTCCGGGGAAGCTTCGGAGCATCCGCACGAGGTAGGTCGCGGTCGCCTCGCCCTCGGTGTTCGGGTCGGTCGCGATGATGATCTCGCTGATCTCCGCCGCGCCGATGCGGGCCAGCAGCTCCCGCATCCGCAGCTGCTCGGGGCCGATGCCGGACAGGGGGTCCAGCGCTCCGCCCAGGACGTGGTAGCGACCCTTGAACTCGCGGGTGCGCTCGACGGCGAGGACGTCCTTCGGCTCCTCGACCACGCAGATGACCGTGAGGTCGCGGCGGGTGTCCCGGCAGATGCGGCACTCCGTCTGCTCGGAGACGTTGCCGCAGATCTCGCAGAACTGGACGCCCTCCTTGACCTTCCCCAGTACTTCCTGGAGCCGCCCGATGTCCGCGGGATCGGCGGCCAGCAGGTGGAAGGCGATCCGCTGCGCGCTCTTCGGACCGACGCCGGGCAGCCGCCCGAGCTCGTCGATCAGATCCTGGACGACACCTTCGTACAACTAGAGTCCACCGCCGAGGCCGAGGCTGCCGAGGTCCGGCATCCCGCCACCGCCGAGGCCGCCCGCGAGCGGGCCCAGCTTCTGCTCGGTGAGCTGCTGCGCGTTGGCCGAAGCGGCCTGCACGGCGGCGATGATCAGGTCGGACAGTGTCTCGACGTCCTCGGGGTCGACCACTTTCGGGTCGATGACCAGGGCTTTGAGCTGGCTGTCGCCGGACACGGTCGCGGTGACCAGGCCACCGCCGGCGGTGCCGGTCACCTCTGTGCTGGCCAGTTCCTCCTGGGCCTCGACCAGCTTTTGCTGCATCTGCTGGGCCTGCTGCATGATCTGCGACAGGTCGAAGCCGCCACCGGGTTGCACCATGATCCGATCGGTCCTCTCTACCAAACACTCACGTGTCATCCAGCGTAGCCGCGCCCGCCTGTGGCACGGTGGTCGCCGTGCGACGACACGTAACAGGACTGGTTCTGGCAGGTTCGCTACTCCTGACCAGCTGCGGCACGGAGACACCCGCCGCGCCCGCATCAGCACCCCCGACCACGGCGATCCCGCCCCTGTCCACGGTCCCCGGCACCGCCCCCCTGACCTCATTCGCACCACCACCAGCCACCCCGAGCACCCCACCCGGCACCGGCAAGGTGGTGGTCCTCGACCCCGGCCACAACGGCGCCAACGCCACCCACCCGGCAGAGATCAACAAACAGGTCCCAGCAGGCCGAGGCGAAACAAAACCCTGCAACACAACAGGAACCTCAACAAACGCGGGCTACCCCGAGCACGAATTCACCTTCGACGTAGCCCAGCGAGTAGGAGCGGAACTAACAGCAAAGGGCATAAAAGTCATCTACACCCGCCCAGACGACACAGGAATAGGCCCCTGCGTGGACAAGAGAGCAGAAACAGGAAACAAAGCAAACGCAGACGCGGTAATCTCAATCCACGCAGACGGTTCAAACGCCCCCAACGCCCACGGCTTCCACGTGTCCTACTCGTCCCCGCCCCTGAACGAAGAGCAAGGACCCCCCTCGACAAACCTGGCAAAAACCCTACGCGACACCCTCACCAACGCAGGCTTCGAAACCTCAACCTACCTAGGCAAACAAGGCCTGGCCCCCCGAGCCGACCTAGCAGGTCTAAACCTCTCAACCCGCCCAACAGCATTAATAGAGTGCGGCAACATGCGAAACCCAACAGAAGCAAAAAAAATGACAACCCCCGAAGGCCGCCAAAAATACGCAAAAGCAATAACCCAAGCAATAGAAACCTACCTAAGCCCACAGTAAACCCAACCACACTAAACCCAGCCACACTAAACCATCCCACAAAACCAGCCCCAACACCAAAAACAAAAACCCAGCCACCACAGTTTCGCCCCAACCACAGCGTCTCCCCGAGCCCTGCGAGGGGAGACTTCACCGCCGCGCGCCCTCTTTCAGGCCCGCCAGGGCCTCCCAACTCGCGACGGCAGGTCGCCCCCCCCTAAAAACAAAAGCCGCACTTGCGTACATAGTCAGGGGCGGCCTGGCGGCGCGAGTTTGTAAGCGCGCTGGCCAAAAAACACAGGCTTCTAGCCACACCTCAGGACGCAACCAAAAAACTACTCCAACAACCGAGCCCCAAGCTGATCGGCAAGCAGCTTCCGGGCAATCTCCTCTGGATCCTCTTCCGGAGGAAGAGGCGGCGGAGGCGGAGCCGGACTGGAGTCCTCAGAGTAGAGATCCTCATCATCCTCAGCCGAAGGCTCAGGAGGCAGCGGAATATCCGGCTCCCCAGCAGCAACCTTCGCCCGAGCCGGCACCGCAGGCTCAGCCTTCACCGGAGAAGGAGCCTCAGCACCGGGCCCAGCAGAAGGCCGAGTAAAGGACCGCTCAGCAACAGCGACAACAGGAGCCTGCACAACAGGAGCACTAACCGGCCGAGCACTCCCATGAACACACCGAACCTGCCACTCCCCCCCCAGCACATCAGACAGAGCAGCAGCAATCTTCCGAGCATTATCATGATCAGAAAGCCGCTTGGCCAAAGGCTCAGACTTATGAGTGAGAGTCAAAGCAGAACCCTCAACCTCAGCAACGGTGGCCTGCGTAAGCATGGCCTCAAGACTGCGCCCCCCAGCAATCTTCCTCAGCGCACCAAGCAACTGCGGCCAGACATTCCGAATAGCAGCAGCATCCAACCCCCCACCACCACCAGCCACCACCGGCTCAGCAACAGGTTCAGGAGCAGGAGCCTGCACAGCAGGAGCAACAACAGGCTCAGCCCGTGGAGCAGCGGGAGCCTCGACAACGGGAGCGGGAGCAGAAGCAACGGACTCAACAGAAGGAGAACGCTGCGAAGGCCGCTGAAAAGCCCGATCCGGATGCCGCCCAGGCTGAGCAGCAACAGGCTCCGCAACCGGAGCAGCAGCATCAACGGGAGCGACAGGAGCAGCGACAGCAGGAGCAGGAGCAGGAGCAGGAGCAGGAGCAGCAGAAGCCCCCAAAGCAGCCCGCCGTTCAAGCCGTTCCAGCCGCTGCAACATGGCAGCTTCACCCTCAGCCACCGACGGCAGCAGCATCCGGGCGCACAGCAACTCCAGCACCAGCCGGGGCGAAGTAGCCCCCCGCATCTCCAGAAGTCCACTGTGGACAATCTCGGCGTACCGGGACAGGGTGCCGAGCCCGATCCGCTCGGCCTGCGCGACCATCCGGTTGAGCTCTTCCTCAGGAGCAGCCACCAGCCCGCGACCAGCCGCATCAGGCACGGAACGGAGAAGCACCAGGTCACGCAGGCGGTCGAGCAGGTCGGTGGCGAACCGACGGGGGTCGTGCCCGGCTTCGGCCAGCCTCTCGACCGTGCCGAACACCGTGGTCGAGTCGTCCGCGGACAGCCCGTCGACCATGTCGTCGATCAGGGCGACGTCGGTGACGCCGAGCAGCGCGACGGCGCGGCTGTAGTCGATGCCGTCGGGCCCGGCGCCGGCGAGCAGCTGGTCGAGCACGGATTGGGTGTCCCGCGCGGAGCCTCCGCCGGCGCGGATGACCAGCGGGTAGACCGCGGCTTCCACCTTGGCGCCCTCGGCGGCGACGTTGCGTTCGAGCAGCGCGCGCATGGCGCCCGGCGGGATCAGCCGGAAGGGGTAGTGGTGGGTACGCGAGCGGATGGTGGCGAGCACCTTGTCCGGCTCGGTGGTGGCGAAGATGAAGATGACGTGCTCGGGCGGCTCTTCCACGATCTTCAGCAGGGCGTTGAAGCCCTGCGTGGTGACCATGTGCGCCTCGTCGATGATGAACACCCGGTAGCGCGCGTCGGCGGGCGCGTAGAACGCCTTGTCACGCAGCTCACGGGCATCGTCGACGCCGCCGTGGCTGGCCGCGTCGAGCTCCGTGACGTCGATGCTGCCGGGCCCTTCGGGGGCGAGCGCCTTGCATGAGTTGCACTCGCCGCAGGGGTCCGGTGTCGGCCCCTTGGCACAGTTGAGCGAGCGCGCCATGATGCGCGCGCTGGAAGTCTTGCCGCAGCCGCGCGGCCCTGAGAACAGGTACGCGTGGTTGATCCGGCCTGCGGTCAGAGCGGTGCGCAGAGGTTCGGTCACATGCTCCTGGCCGACGACCTCGGCGAAGGTCGCCGGACGGTACTTGCGGTACAGCGCGAGAGCCACGCCGCGAGACTACCGGCACCGTCCGACAACCTTCGCCGCTGGGAGCGGGTTACTTCGCCGACGCGGCGGACCGCGCGGCTTGCGCGACGACGCCGTTGACCGTGGCCACGTGCGCGGCCATCACCTCGTCACGCTTCTTCGCCTTGGCGAGCGGGCCCTGCAGCGCGGGTGCCAGACCGGAGTCCGGCCCGTCCAGCACCGCCTGCGCGACGGCGTTCACCTCGGGACCGCCCGCCGACATGGCCTGCCCGACCACGATCCGGTTGTCGATGCCCCGCGCCCAGTACTGGGTGCTCTCGAGGAACGTGCGGACATCGGCCGGGGTGCCCTCGAGCGCCTTCTGCGCCTCACGGTTGAGGACGTTGCCGCCGACGCTCATGAGCTGCCCGACCGCGATGCGGTCGTCGTGGACACGGCCGGGGTAGTTCTTCGTGCGCAGGAACTCGACGACCCCGGCGTACGGACCGGCGAGCGCGTCCTTGGCGGCCTGGCGCAGGCCGGGCTTGCCGTCACCGTTGGCGATGGCCCCGACGGCCGCACGGTCGTCGGTCTCCTGCGCGGTGGGCAGGCCGGTGCGGACGAAGCCGGGCACGGCGTCGTCCGCACCACGGAGGGCGGCCGCGGCGGCGGCCTTGACCGCGGTGCCCGCGTTCTTCACGAAGTAGATCGCGACCTTGCGCCCGTCGGTGAGCGCGACAGCCTGGTCCGTGCCGGGCGCGAGGGCCTCGGCGAGCTGCTGGTCCTTGCTCTCCTTGGCCTTCGCTGCCTGGTCGGCGTCGTATTTGACCCTGGCCGCGGCGTCGGCTTCGGCCTGGTTGGCGGCCCTGGCGTCCTGCGTGGCCTTGTCCATCTGGGCGTCCAGCCGGACCTTGTCCGCGGCGCGAGCGTCGCTCGCGATCTTGGCGGCGGCGTTCGCGGCGGGCAGCGCGACGGACTTGAACTTGTTGCGCGCGACCAGCGCCTTCTGGGCGACGGCCGCGGTCTCGCGGTCGGCGTCCGCGGCGACCTTGTTCCCGATGGCCAGGAAGTATCGGACGTCCTCGGCAGTACCGCCCAGCGCCGCCTTGGCCGCGTTCTTCACCATGGTGCCGCCCGCGGACATGAGCTGCGTGGCGGTGACCTGGTCGTCCTCGGCCTTGGCCTTGGCGAGCCCGGTCGTCAGGAACGCCCTGACGTCCTCGACCGAACCGTCCAGCGCCTTCTGCGCGTCCCGGTTGACGGCCACGCCGCCCGCGGACATCGCCTGGCCGACCCGGATGCGGTCGTCCGACTGCCGTGCCAGCTCCAGGCCGGTGGCCAGGAACTTCCGGATGTCGTCCGGAGTGCCGTCCAGCGCCTTCTGCGCCGCCCGCTTGACCACGGGGCCGCCGGCGGACATCGCCTGGAGAGCCAGGACCCGCTCGTCGACCTCCCTGGCCCGAATCTGGCCGGTCGCCACGAACTCGCGCAGGTCGTCCGCGGACCCCAGGAGTGCCTTCGCCGCCCGGTCCGAGAGCGTCGGCCCCCCGGTTTCCAGCAGCGTGACGGCCTGCGCGCGGTCGGTGAGCACGTCGGCCCCCGCGGGCGGCGTCGCGAACATCCCGGCGGCCAGCGCCAGCGCGGTCGCCGTCGTGGCGACGCGCAGCCTCGTGTTCATCAAGAATTCTCCCCCACACCTGATCTTCGAAGATCCATCCACCGATCCATCGCCGAAGCCGGGAAAACGTTTCCGGTTCCGGCGAGAATTCACGGACAGCCCGCCTGCACGTACGCTCGGTGCGCCCCCGCCGCGAAAGGAACCCCAGGTGAGTCACGCACGATCGGGACGCAAGAGCCCGGCCCGCGCGTCCGGGCCGGTGCCGGGCCGGTATCCGGTGCGGTTCGGCACCGCCGAGCTGCTGCGCGACGCCGACCGGGCCAACGCCTGGATGATCTCGGTGGACGGGGTCGCGCAGTCCTACGTCGATCTCGACGACCCGGAGAACCTGGAATTCGACTACGTCCGCAGGCTCGGCGACGTGCTCGACTGCCTCACTGACGGCCCGCTGGACGCCCTGCACGTCGGCGGCGCGGGCTGCACGCTGCCGCGCTACCTCGCCGTCACCCGGCCGGGTTCGCGCCAGCTGGTGTTCGACGCCGACGGCGAGCTGATCGAGCTCGTGCGCGAGCAGCTCGAGCTACGCGGCGTGCCGAAGCTGCGGGTCCGGGTGTCCGGCGGCCGCGAGGGCGTCGCGAGCAGGCACGACGCGTCGGCCGACCTGATCGTGGTGGACGCGTTCGAGCGCGCCACCATGGCGGGCGGGCTGGCGACCGTGGAGTTCACCGCGGACGCGGCCAGGGTGCTCAAGCCGTCCGGCAGTTACTTGGCGAACATCACCGACGGCCCGGGGTTGCCGTTCGCCCGGCGGTTCTTCGCCACCCTTGCCGAGGTGTTCGAGCACGTCGTCCTGCTGGTCGAGCCGAGTGTGCTGCGGGGACGGCGGTTCGGGAACCTGGTGCTGGCGGCGTCGAAGAACGAGCTGCCGGTGGCCGAGCTGGCTCGCCGGGCGGCTTCCTCGGCCTACCCGGCGCGGTGCGTCTCGGGCGCTGAGCTCACGAAGCTGCGGGGCAAGGCCGAGCCGGTGTACGACGCGGCGCCGATGGCCTCGCCGGAGCCGCCCAAGGACGTGCTCGGCGTGTTCTGAGGTGGCCCGGACAGGAAAGCGGACCCCGCGCACCCGTCAGAGCCTGCTTATCCTTGCTGCCTTCCGGCCCTGGGGAAGTTCACAGGGTGGACGCCGCGCGGGGTCCGTGGACCAGTGTAGCGATACCGCTCCGGTGCGGTGAAAGGTGGAGGCATGACGAACCCGATCGCCACTCCCGGCCCGGCCGACGTGCGGGCCGCGCAGGCCGCGATCCGGCCTTATGCGCGCCGGACGCCGGTGCTGCGCGCCGAGCTCGGCGGCCGCCCGCTCGTGCTCAAACTGGAACATCTGCAGCTCAGCGGCGCCTTCAAACTGCGGGGTGCGCTGAACTCGATGATCGGCGGGCCACGTCCGGCCAGGGTGGTGACGGCGTCCGGCGGCAACCACGGCCTCGGGGTGGCGATGGCGGCGGCGCTGCTCGGGCTGCCCGCGACCGTGTACGTGCCGGAAACGGTCCCCGAGGCGAAGGCTGTCCGGATCGAGGCCGCGGGCGCCGAGCTCATCCGGCACGGACGGACCTACGGCGAAGCGGCCGCGAGGGCGCTGGACGCGGCGGGCGAGCCGGGCACCCGGTACCTGCACGCCTACGACGAGCCGCTGGTGATCGCCGGGCAGGGCACGGTCGGCGCGGAGATCGTCGAGGACGTGCCCGAGGTGGACGCGGTGCTGGTCGCCGTCGGCGGTGGCGGGCTGGCGAGCGGGGTTTCGCTGGGCATCGGCGAGCGGTCAGTGTTCGCCGTCGAGCCGGAGCACTGCCGGGCGCTGAACGCGGCGCTGGAGGCGGGCGAGCCGGTGGACGTCGAGATCGATTCGGTGGCGTCCTCGGCGCTGGGCGCCACCCGGGTGGGTGAGCTCCCGTTCCGGCTGCTGAACTCGCCGCGGGTGACGTCCGTGCTGGTCAGCGACAAGGAACTGCGCACCGCCCAGTACCTTCTGTGGGACGAGTTCAGGCTCGTCGTGGAACCGGCCGCGGCGGTGCCCTTGGCGGCCTGGCTCGCGGGCCGCGTCGACGCTTCGCTGCCCTGTGTCGTGCTCTGCGGGGCGAACGTCTGACAGCAGGATTCCGGGCGTCAGGGGTCGATGAGCTGCAGGACTCCGTCAGCGGTGCCGGTCACGAACAGGCGGCCGGTGCCGGGATCGACAGCGACGGTGTTCGGCTGCCGGACGGTCGGGAACCGCGCGATCTCCTTCGGCGTGCCACCGGACAGATTTAGCCCGACGACCTCGTTACGCGCGGTCAGCGTCACCCACATGTGGTCACGCGCCGGGTCGTAGGTGATCCCGTACGGCGTGCCGGGCAGGTCGAGTTTGGCGATCTGCTTGGTCTCCGGCGAAAGCGTGTAGATCAGCACGGCGTTGCCCCGCGTGTCCGAGACCGCGAGATGCCCGCGCTTGTCGGCCACGACGTGCGTCGGCCCGGCCCCGGCCGGGACGCGCGCGACCTGCTCGAGCCGGTTCGCGTCGTACACGGTGAGGTCGTTCTGCCGGACGTCGACCAGCCCGACGAGGTCACCCACCGGGGCGAGCCCGGCAGGCTGGGTGACGTCGGGGAACGTGTGCACGATCTTGCCGTCGCGTACGACGACGACGCTCTTGCCGAGCTCGTTCGCGACGAAGTACGAGCCGTTGCCCGCCTTGGTCGCGTCGTGCGGGACGACGCCGGTCATCACGGTGGAGGTGACCTCGCCGCCCGGCAAGGTCACGGTCAGCAGCGAGTTCGACGTCTCGTCGGGCACCAGCACCGGGCCGCCGGGCGAGGCGAGCTGGAGGTGACGCAGGAAGCCGGGCAGCGGCACCTTCTTGACGATCGCGCCGGTCCGCCCGTCGACCAGCGCGAGCGCGTTCGGCTCCCGCACGCCGACCGAAACCAGATGCGTGACCCCGTCCGCGACCACTCCTTCGGGTGACGCCGCCAGCGGCACCACCCGGCCCGCCGGGGTCACGGTCAGCGCGGGGGCGGCCGCGGGTTCGGCGGGCGGTGGCAGCTCGGCGGGTTTTTGCGGCGCCGGGCTCGAACAGCCCGCGACCAGCAAAACGACCACGCACCAGCGAAGAACACGCACCAGAGATCCTTCCCGCTCGGTGCGCCCAACCTAGGGCCTCCCGGTTCGCCGACCGTCCATTCGAGACGGGCCGTAAGAGACCCGCAAGATCCCCGACGCGATGAACGGTCCGTTCATCTCAGGCGAACACCGGCAGCACCAGGAACGCCTGCAGCATCTTGTCCAGGAAGCCGAAACCGATCGCGACCCCGGCCAGCAGCAGCCATTTCGTGCTCGCCGTCTCGGTGGCACGCACGACGCAGTAGGCGCCCGCGACCATCAGCAGCACGAGGACGGCGTCCGGGTTGTTGAAGCGGAACACCATCACCGCGACCGGGGTCAGCGCCAGCGCCGCGCCCGCGATCAGCCCGGCCACCGGGCCGGACACCCGCCGCACGGCCGCGTAGAGCAGGCCGACCGACGCCACGCCCGCCAGCACCTCCGGGATCAGCATGCTCCAGCTGGAGAACCCGAAGATCCGCCAGGAAAGCCCCTCAGCCACAGCTACGCGGGCGGTTTGTCGACCCTCACCACGTTGCCGGGGTCGAGCGAGCCGAAGAACCACGCCTGCCAGTTCTCGCTGCCCGCCTGCCCGGCCATCGCGTAGAAACTTTTGCCCCAGCCGGAATCCGCCAGGTTCCACAGCTACAGCGCCGCCGTCGCGAGCAGGAGGACCGCACCCGCATTGACCCTGAGCAGGGTCAATGCGGGTGCGCTCGTCATGGTCACCAGGTTCGCGAACCTGGTTGTGCCGGTGATGCGGTGCCGCTGCGTCCTCGCTGTGAAGCGCCAGGTCACCTGGCGGGCGCCTCGGCGAACCTGACCGCGAACTCCGTTCGCCCCGGACGGCTGGTAACGCCGACGTGGCCGCGGTGCGCGCCGACGACGGCCGCCACGATCGCCAGGCCGAGCCCGGTGCTCCCGGCCGCCCGCGAGCGGGAGTTGTCGCCGCGGGCGAATCGCTCGAACACCTCGGGCAGGATCCCCGGCGGGATGCCGGGCCCGTCGTCGGCGATCGTCAGCGTCACCACTGAGTCCTTTGCAGACAGCGAGGTGGTGACCGTCGTGCCGGGCGGGGTGTGCGTGCGGGCGTTGCCGAGCAGGTTGATCACGACCTGATGCAGCTGGTCGCCGTCGCCGAGCACGCCGATCGGCTCGCCGGGCACGTCGAGGCGCCACTTGTGGCCCAGCCCGGCGACGTGCGCGTCGGCGACGGCGTCGGCCACCAGTCGCGAAAGATCCACGGGCTCGTGCACCACGGCACGCCCGGAATCCAGCCTGGCCAGCAGAAGCAGGTCCTCGACCAGAGTGGTCATCCGCGCCGACTCCGATTCCACCCGGCTCATCGCGAAGGCGATGTCCGGCGGGACCTGCTCGGCGCTGCGCCGGGTCAGCTCCGCGTAGCCGCGGATGGCCGCGAGCGGCGTCCGCAGTTCGTGGCTGGCGTCGGCGACGAACTGGCGCACCCGGCTTTCGCTGGCCTGGCGCGCGGTCAGCGCGCTGGCGATGTGGCCGAGCATCTCGTTGAGCGCGTGGCCGACCTTGCCGACCTCGGTGCGCGAGTCGGTGTCCACATCGGACACTCGTTCGGACAGCGCGACCTCGCCGCGGTCCAGCGGCAGCTCCGCCACCCGCGACGCCGTCGCGGCCAGCCGGTCCAGCGGTTCCATCGTGCGCCGGATGGTCACCGCGCCGACCGCACCCGCCAGCACGATCCCGCCCAGCGCGACGCCGCCGAAGATGAAACCAAGGCTCCACAAGGTGTCCGAGACGTCCTTGGCGGGCAGGCCGGTGATCGAGATCCCGCCACCGGCGCTCGGTTTGGACACCACCCGGTACTCGCCAAGCCCGCTGCCGAGATCCACCGTCCGACGCGTGTTGACGGGCACCGAGAGCAGGGTCTGCGCCTGGGGCTTGGTGATGGCGTCATGGGGAAAGGGTTCGGCGACCTTGGCGTCCTGTGCCGACCTCTGCACCGCACCCAGCACGGTGCCGTCCGGGGTGACGTCGACGAACAGCGAGTCGATGCTCTGTCCCGCCGCCCGCAGGCCCGCGGGCACCCGCCCGCCACCGGGCCTGCCGCCGGGCGGCGGTTTGTTGCCGCGTTCGCTCGTCGCGAGCAGGCGGGAGTCGAGCTGGTTGATGAGGAACTCGCGTAGCGCGAACTCGGTCACCACGCCCACGACCAGGCAGACCAGTGCGAGCAGCGCGGCGAGCTGGACGATCAGCCGACGGCGTAGCGACCACGGGCTCCGGCCGCGGGCACCGTCAGCCGGCGGGCTTGAGGACATACCCGGCGCCACGCATCGTGTGGATCATCGGCTCCCTGTCGGCGTCGATCTTCTTGCGCAGATAGGAGATGTACAGCTCCACGATATTCGCCTGGCCGCCGAAGTCGTAACTCCACACCCGATCGAGGATCTGGGCCTTGCTCAGCACCCGCTTGGGATTGCGCATGAGGTAGCGCAGCAGCTCGAACTCGGTCGCGGTCAGCGGCACGGAAGAGCCGCCGCGGTACACCTCGCGGCTGTCCTCGTCGAGCGTCAGATCGCCCACGACCAGCGTCGAACCGCTCGGCCCGGTCACGCCGCCCGCGCGGCGAAGCAGCGCGCGCAACCGCAGCGCGACCTCCTCCAGGCTGAACGGCTTGGTCACGTAGTCGTCGCCGCCCGCCGTCAGCCCGGCGATGCGATCCTCGACGGCGTCCTTCGCGGTGAGGAACAGCACGGGCAGCTGGGGGACCTCGGCGCGCATGCGGCGCAGGACCTCGATGCCGCTGAAGTCCGGCAGCATGACGTCCAGCACCACCGCGTCCGGCCGGAACTCGCGCGCCAGCCGGATCGCCTCGGTGCCGTTGGGCGCGCTGCGGATGTCCCAGCCCTCCATCCGCAGCGCCATGGACACGAGCTCGGCCAGCGTCACCTCGTCGTCGACCACGAGCACGCGCACGGGAGTCCCGTCCGCGCGGCGGAGATCGACCTTCCCGGAGCCCGAGGTGGCGTTCATACTGGTCATCGTGCCATCTTCACCGGCAGGAGTGGGGCTCCGCTGTGCGGTGGCTGTGCCCTTCCTGTGAATGTCACACGAGTCGGTGACCCCCGTCGACGTGCAGGACGGTGCCGGGATCCACTCCGGCACGCCGTTGAGCAGGCCGAGCCGCAACACCGGGTCGGCGAGCCCGGCGGGTCCCGCGCAGCGCGTCGGCCGCCGCGCGCAGGGTCCTGGCGGCCTCGCCCCGCAACACCTCACCGGCCGCGGTCAGCCGGACACCGCGGCTGTCCCGCAGCAGGAGCGGGGAGCCGACCTCGCGCTCAAGCACCTTGATCTGCTGGCTCAGCGTCGGCGTCGAGAAGTACCGCAGCAGGCGGAGCTCCATCCGGCGATCGTGCCGTGTCCACAGGGTGTGCCCACGCGTCCCACAGCTCCCGCACAGCGACGGCCGCAACGCTCGGAGAGCAACCATCTGCACGACCGGAGGAAGCAATGACGACCGAGCCGACCGACACCCCACCGAGCGGCAGCTGGGGCGATTCCGCTCCCGTTCCCGCCACGGCGCCCGGCAAGAACGCGTGGTCCGGCCGCAAGACCGCGATCGCGGCCGGGGTCGCGGTGGTCATCGCCGCTGGCGGCGGCCTCGCGATCTGGGCGGGCACGAGCTCCGACGCCACCGCGCAGGCCCAGCAGGGCGGCCCCGGCGGACGTGGTTTCGGCGCGCCCCCCGGCATGGGCGGCAACGTCGGCGGTGCCGCGACCATCCTGCGCGACGCGCTGCACGGTGACTTCGTCGTCTCGGACGGCAAAGGCGGGTACACCACAGAGCGGCTGCAGACCGGCGACGTCACCGAAGTCAGCGCCACGTCCATCAGCCTGACCAGCAAGGACGGCTACAAGCAGGTCTACGCGATCGGCACGGCTACCGAGAAGACCACCGAACCGAAGACCGGCGCGAGCGTGACGGTGCTGGCGAAGGTGTCCGGCACGACCGCGACGGCGACGTCGATCAGCACCCCTGGCACGACCGGCACGACCGGCCGCGGCACTGGCCAGGGCCGCAACGGCGGCCAGGTGCCGCCCGGCGGCCGCCAGGGCGCGCCCCCGCCCGCTGGCCCCTGACCCCGGCTCCCTTCCGAACCCGACTGCCCCTGAAGGCCACCATGACGGCGTTAGACGCCGTCATGGTGGGGGCATGCCGGGGCACGGCTCCTTTGCGCCGCACAACGGTTAGGGCAGAGTTGCCCGGGTGCGGGATATCAGCGGGTCACTGGCGCGGCAGGCGATGCTCGTCGCCGCGCTCTGCCTGGTCGCCGACGCCTCGATGTTCCTCATCCGCGGGCCGTCGCTGAGCCAGGGCTGGCCAGTCTGGGTCGTCCTGCTCGGCGGCATCGTGGTCAACACCGCGCTCGCCGGACCCGCCCGGTACGCGGGCTGGGTTTCGCTGGCGCACGCCGTCATGCTCATCACCGCCGCGGTTCTGCTGTGCCCCTGCACCGGCTTCGTCCTGGGCAACAACTCGGGCATCCTCGTCGCCGGCTTCCGCTCCGGGGCGTGGCTGCGCACGACCCCGGCGATCCTCGCGCTGCTGGCCATGGTCACCGGCAGCATCACGAGCGACGCGATCGGGGGCGGCCGCACGGGGCACAACCTGCTGCTGATGCTGCTCGGGGCGTCGGTCACCAGCCTGCTGCCGTGGCTGGTCGGGCGCTACACGACAGCGCGCCGCGCCTACATCGCCGACCTCGAACTCGAGGCAGAGCAACGCCGCCTGCACGAGGCCGAGGCGGTGCGCCGCGCCGTGACCGAGGAACGCACCACCATCGCGCGGGACCTGCACGACGTGATCTCCCACCACGTCAGCGCCATCGGGGTGCACGCGGGCGCCGCGCGGCTCGGTCTGCCCGACGACGGGGACGCGCCCGTCCGCCGCTCGCTGACCGCCGTCGAAACCGCCAGCCGCTCGGCGATGGTCGACCTGCGCCGCCTGCTCGACCTGCTGCACGGCACGGAAAGTACCGGCGCGCAGCGGCAGCCGGGCCTCGACAACGTCGACGAGCTGCTGGAAGGCATCCGGGCCGCCGGGCGGCCCGCCCGGCTGACCACCCACGGCACACCGCACGAGCTGTCCGGCTCACTCGACGTCGCGCTGTACCGGATCGTGCAGGAGTCGCTCACCAACGCGTTGCGGCACGGCGACAGCGGCACGGTCGAGGTCGAGCTGGACTACCGAGAGACCGAGATCGTCCTGAGCGTCACCAACGAGTCCATCCCCGGCGGGCGCGGGTCAGCCGCCGAGTTCCCCCACCGCGGGCTGGCCGGGATCCGGCAGCGGGTGGCGCTGTTCGGCGGCCGGGTCGACCACGGCCACCTCCCGGACGGACAGCACTGGCGAGTCCGCGCGATCTTCCCGCTGGAGAGCACATGATCAGGGTCCTGCTGGCCGACGACCACGCCATGTTCCGCTCGGGGATGCGCGCGGTGCTGGACACGCAGGCCGACTTCGAGTGCGTCGGCGAGGCCGCGGACGGGCACGAGGCGGTGGCCGAGACGGCGCGGCTGCGTCCCGACGTCGCCGTGCTCGACGTCCGGATGCCCAGGATGGACGGTCTCGCGGCCACCGAGGCCATCCTCGCCACCCCCGGCAACGACACCCGGGTGCTGGTGCTCACCACCTACGACTCCGACGAGTACGTCTACCGCGCGCTGCGCGCGGGCGCGAGCGGCTTCCTGCTCAAGAGCCTGGCGCCGGAGGAACTGATCGCCGCGATGCGGGTGGCCGCCCGCGGCGACGCGCTGATCGACCCCTCGGTGACCAGGCGGCTCGTCGCGACGTTCGCCACCAGCATCGAACCGGCGCCCGACGAGCCCGCCGAGCTGGAACGGCTGACCTCCCGGGAACGTGAGGTGCTGCTGCTGATCGCCGCCGCGAGCAGCAACGCCGAGATCGCCGCCCAGCTCCACGTGGGCGAGGAGACGGTCAAAACGCACGTTTCGCGGGTACTGGCGAAGCTCGGCCTGCGCGATCGGGTGCACGCCGTCGTCTTCGCCTACCGCAACGGGTTGACCGGCAAACTCTGACCGGCAAACCCTGACCGGTTCGCCGCCGCGCGGAGGCAGTGCCAGACTGGGCGACAGCACCATCGAAGCGAGGAGCAGCAGATGAAGAAGTGGGTCCTTCTCGCGGTCGGGGTGGTACTGGCCTTGATCGGTGCCGTCTGGGTGCTCCAGGGCATCGGCGTGATCACCGGCAGTTTCATGACCGGGCAGAAGCTGTGGTTCCTGATCGGACTGGTCGCGTTCCTGGTCGGCGTCGTGCTGATCGTCGCGACGCTGACCCGCCGCACCCCGAAGAAAACGACCTAGCCTCAGGCTTTCGTCGCGATCCGGAAGACGGGGAAGCCCGGCGCGATCTCGCGCAGGGTCTCGTCCGTCGCTTTCGCGTCGACACCCTCGAAGAAGGCGCCGACCTCCCAGCCCCAGCGCTTCAGGTAGGAGCGCAGGACGTCGGTCTTCTCGTCGTCGCCCAGCTCGACGTAGGTGAAGGTCTCGACCTTCCTGCCGACGCGCAGCTGCCCTTCGCCCGCGACCCGCAGATTCCGCACCCACTGGGTGTGCCCGCGCGGCGCGACCAGATAGCGCTCACCGTCGTGCGGCAGCAGGTTCACCGGCACCGAGCGCAGCTCGCCACTCGTGCGGCCACGCACCGAAAGCACCCGGCTGCCCATGACGCTGACACCGAGCTTGGTCAGCCGCTGCACTACCGAGTTGAAGAGGGTGGTGGCGCTCTTCGGCTTGAGGTAGCGGGTGTTGTTTTCGCTGGTCATCTCGGTCTCCTCGAAGTCTGGGAGAGCACTGCTCTCGGCTAAGAGCAGTGAACACGACCAGGGCCGGATCTGTCAAGAGCGGTGCTCTCTACTTTGTGCAGCGCTCTCATAACTGGCACACTGCGGGGTATGCCAGCCACCCAGAACGCCCGCGAACGGGCACGCGCGGAACTGACCGGGGAAATCGCCGACGAGGCACGGCGGCAACTCGCCGAGGTCGGCGCGCAGGGCCTGTCCCTGCGGTCTGTCGCGCGCGAACTCGGCATGGTCTCGTCGGCGCTCTACCGCTACTTTCCCAGCAAGGAGCGGCTGCTGACCGCGTTGATCGTGGACGCCTACAACGACATCGGCGAGGCGGCGGAGAACGCCGATCCGGGCCACGGGGAGGACCCGCGCACCCGCTGGGAGGCGATCTGGCACGGCACCCGCGCCTGGGCTAAGGCCCATCCGCACGAATACGCGCTCATCTACGGCTCGCCGATCCCCGGCTACCAGGCACCGGAGGACACGCTCGTCCCCGCCGGCCGGGTCGCCTTCGCGCTGATCGCGACGATCACCGCCGTCGAACTGCGCGAATCACCCCCGCGAGAGATGCCGCCGGGTCTACGGGAGCAGGCCGAAACACTGGTGCGCACTCTCGGGGCCGACGTCAGCGCCGAGACCGCGATCCGCCTCATCATGGCCTGGACCCAGCTGTTCGGCTCGATCAGTTTCGAGCTGTTCGGCCAGTACGTGGGCAGCGTCGACCCCACCGGGGACTACTTCGGCCACGTCGCGCGGCACCTGGCGGATTTCGTCGGCCTCCCGTGACCCGTCTCAGAGCTTGCGCAGGGTGGTGACCCGCATGGGGAAGCCGTCCTGCAGGTAGTCCAGCGCCTCATAGTCGAATTCGACGGACTGGCCGGGCTCCAGGAACCGGAACCGCGTGCCTTCACCCTCGATCATGGAGTAGTGCACGAAAGCCTCGCCCTCGCCGGGCAGGTCCGGCGACTTCACGGCGCCCCAGCCCTCGCCGGCGTTGTAGAACTTGACCGTTCCCCTCAGCATGGGAGCCACCCTACGGGGATTCGGCCGCCGACAACGCCGTCCACGCGCGCATCAGCAACTGCACGGCGTCGACCACGACCTCGTCGCTCGTGCCCTCGGGACTCAGGAAGCGTTGCAGCAGGAGCCCGTCCTCGAGCGCGTGCACGATCAGCGCGAGAAACGCGGGGTCCGCGGGCGGGGTGACCTCGCGTCGGGCGAAGTCGGCGGACACCGCGCTTTCGATCAGCAGGCGGGTCGCGGCTTCGCTCTCCCCGACGATCGGCCTGGCCTCGGGATTGCGCAGCGCGTAGAGGGAAAGCTCGGTCCGCAGGGCGAACCACTGGTCGAGATGCCGCGCACGCTCGGCGTTCCAGACGCGCAGGCGGTCCATCGTCTCGGCGAAAGAACCGGCGCCCGCACGCAGCGCGGCGACCTCTTCGGCCTCCTGACGGGTCCGCTGCCGCAGCAGCGCGGCCACCAGCTCCGGCTTACCCTCGAAGTTGCCGTAGAACGCGCCACGGGTGTATCCGGCGCGTTCGGCGATCTGCTCGACGGACGTGCCGTTCACGCCGCGCTCGGCGAAGAGCTCGGCGGCGGCCACGAGCAGCCTGTCCCGGGTTCGCTCGCGGCTTTCCTCCCGCGTCAGGCGCTTTGCTGCCACGCCGACACGGTACTCAGCGCGGTTCAGAGTTCGCGGCTGCGGGCCATGGTGTCCTCCTTGCGGCTGTGGCTGAAGGTTCTATCGCCGGAGGGACCCTCGAACGCACCACCGCTTACGGGATCCACCGGGAGAAACGCCAATTCTCACCCGTTCGGTCGACAGGTCACCCTCGCGGGATACCTTCGCAGGGAAACGCACCGAGGAAAGGCGGCTCGACGTGGAGCAGTGGGCGAAACAGGTCGGCACCCTCCGGGTGATCGGCACCGGCGTGATGGGCCGGGGGATCATCCAGCTGGCCGCGACGGCCGGGCTCACCGTCGAGCTGGCCGACGCCCAGCCGGACGCGGTGGCCAAGGCCGTCGAGCAGGTCGGCGGCATGCTCGACAAACTCACCGCGAAGGGCCGCATGACGGCCGAAGACGCGAGCGCGGCGAAGGCCAGGCTCAAGCCGGTTGGCGACCCGTTCGCCCCCGCCGGGCACGTCGACCTGATCATCGAGGCCATTCGCGAGGACCTCGAGATCAAGCGGACGCTGTTCGCCGGGCTGGAACGGGTGTCCGGCCCGGACACCGTGCTGGCGACGAACACGAGCTCGCTTTCGGTCACCGGGATCGGCGCCGGGCTGACCGATCCCAGCAGGCTCGTCGGGCTGCACTTCTTCAACCCCGTCCCGCTGATGCGCCTGGTCGAGGTGATCCCCGGCGCCAGGACCGCGCCCTGGCTGCCCGCGGCGGCCGCCGACCTCGTGCGCCGCTGGGGCCACGAGCCCGTGCTCGCGAAGGACGCGCCGGGTTTCCTGGTCAACCACGCGGGACGCGGGCTGGGCACCGAGGCGCTGCAGATCCTCGCCGAGGGCATCGCCGAACCCGCCGAGGTGGACCGGATCGCCCGTGACGTCCTCGGCCTGAAGCTCGGCCCGTTCGAGCTGCTCGACCTCACCGGCCTCGACGTTTCCCACGCCGTGCTGGAGAGCATCTGGAGCGGCTTCCACAGCGAGCCACGGCTCCGGCCGTCCTGGCTGACCAAGCCCCGCGTCGAAGCCGGGCTGTTCGGCCGCAAGAACGGCGAAGGCTTCTACCGCTATGAGGACGGCGTCCAGCAGGCCGACCCCGAGCCCGAAGCACCCGCCGCCCCGCGAACCCCGGTCTGGACCCAGGACGACCGTCTCGGCTCGCTGCTGGCCGCCGCCGGTGTCGACGTCGTGTCCGACGCCTACCCCGACACGGTCCTGCTGGTGAGTCCACTCGGGACGTCCACTGTGGACGCCGCGGCGGCGTCCGGGCTCCCGGCTTCGCGGGTGTGCGGGGTGGACCCGTTCGGCGGGTACGAGCGACGGCTGACGCTGAGCGTGCACCCCGGGCTCGACCCGGCCTCGGGACGCGCCGCCTGGGGCGCGCTGGCCGCCACCGGGCTGCCGGTGACGGTCGTGCGTGACTCCCCCGCCCCGATCGCCCAGCGCCTGCTCGCCTCGATCGTCAACACCGCCTGCTTCATCGCGGGCCAGCGCCTCGCCGCACCCGCCGACATCGACACCGCCGTCCGCCTCGGCCTCGGCTACCCGCACGGCCCGCTGACCTGGGGCGAAGAGGCCGGTGCGGGCGTCGTGCTCCGAATCCTGCGCGGCCTGGAGCACGGCACCGGCGACCCGCGCTACCGCCCGAGCCCCTGGCTGGCCGAGCGGGTCTCCCTCGGGCTGCCGCTCACCTGGACCGGCACGACCCCAGCGGACCTGCTGCGAGGCTGAGGCCCTCCAAAAAGTGTCATGAAAGGGTCTTTCAGGGCAAAAATTGCCCTGAAAGACCCTTTCATGACACTACCGGGAGGGTCAGCGGACGACCTGGACCTCGTCGCCCATGGCGAGCGTGCTGAAGAACTTGAGCGAGGCGGCGGTGGAAAGGTGCACGCAGCCGTTCGAGAAGTTGCTCAGGCTGCCCGCGTGAAAAGCGACGCCGTTGTAGAAGAACACGGAGTTCGGCATCGGCGCGTTGTTGAACTCGCGGCTCAGGTGCAGTTTCTCCTTGGCCAGCACGTGCCAGGTGCCCAGCGGGGTGGTGCTGCCCTTCTTGCCCGGCATGATCGGCACCGGCCCGTAGGTGATCCTGCCGTCGTCGACCAGCCACGCCTTGTGCGCGGACAGGTCCACACAGGCCTTGGCGGTGACCGCACACGGCACACCGGCGGCCTGCTGGGGCTGGACCGCCTTGGCCTTGGCGGGTTTGACCGGGACCGGAGTGTCCGAAGTGGACGGAGCCGGTGCGGTGGACTCCGCGGCCGTGCCGGACGGTGTCCCGGCCGCGAGCCGGACGTCACCGGTCGATCCGGTCGTCCCGGCCGAGCAGGCGGTGAGCACCGCCGCGACGGCGAGAGCGGACAGACCGGCCAGGATGTTCTTGACGCGCACGTGAATCCCCCGAACTTGTTTTCCCTCGGCTTACAAAGTCAAAGACGTGCCGAGTGCCGTCGAGGTTGCGACGGCGGGGGAAAGAATTCCGCGTACGGCGCCGTCAGTAGCGGCGGTCGATCACCTGCCCGGTGGCGCCGTTCCAGGTGATGTAGCCGGACTGGAAACTGCTCTGCCGCCCGATGGTGATGCCGAACTCGTCGGTGGTCGGGAAACCGAGGTACGACCGTTCCCAGCCCAGCCCGGCCCAGCGCTGCAGGATCGACCCGTACACGAGGTGCGCGCCGGTGCCGTTCGTCCAGTAGATCGAGGCGGCCTTGCTGAAGTGGTTGTACCGCCCGACGCCGTTCGGGGTCACGCTTTCGTCGGTCAGCGGGTAGCCCGCCGGGCCGCGTTCCCAGCCCGTGTCCGCCCACTTCTGCCGGATCGCACCCCAGACGCCGTGCGAGTCGGTCGCGTTCGTCCAGTAGATGGAGCCGCCCTTGCTGAAGTGGTTGAAGCGGCCTACGCCGTCCGGAGTGGACAGTTCGTCGGTGAGCGGGTAGCCCATCGGCCCCTTCTCCCAGCCGAGCGCCTCCCAGCGGACCCGGATCCGGCCCGTCACCAGGTGCGCCCCGGTCGCCTGCGTCCAGTAGATCGAGGTCTCCGGGATCCCGGGCGCGGCCGGTAGGTGCACGTACCGGCCGGCGCCGTCCGGCGTCACGGACACGTCGGTCGCGGGGGGCCCGTACTTCTGGTGCCCGCCCATGGCGAGGTACTTGTCAAGCAACGGGCCGCTCAGCCTGCGCACCCCGGTCGTGGCGCTCCAGTACAGCCGCCCGCCCGCGTAGCCGCGGTAATGCACCGTGCCGTCGGTGATCTCCGGGCCGGACGGCGCGCCGAGCAGGTCACGCAACGGGGCGTCGGCGTTGTAGCGCTGGTCGATCGGGGTGGCGTAGTTCGCCGTCAGCGTCTGGTCGGCCGTGCCGACGGTGATGGTCCAGGAGGTCGTCGCCGGGCCGCCGGTCCAGCCGGTGAACGTCGACACCCCGTCGGCCGCGAGCGCGGGGGCGTCGACGTCGAACGTCGCGCCCTCGGCGACCATCGCGGAGCCGACCCCGCCTTCGGCCGGGATGTTCAGCGCCGCCGGGACGTTGCTGGCCAGCGTCAGCCGGTGCTCGCGCGGCAGCGCGACATAGGTGACGCTCGCGGTGACGCCGTCGGTGTCGGTGACCGAAGCGGTGAGCTCGGAGCGCGAGTCGGGATGGTCGGTGAACGGCATCCCGAACGCCGCTCCCGAACCGCCAATGCCCGGATGGGCATGGCAGGTGGCCGTCTGGGGGCAGTGCCGGACCAGCGTCGTCCAAGTCACCGGCAGGGTGCCGTCCTCGACGTCAGTGGTGGACGCCGTCAGGCTGATCAGCTCGTTGACGGTGTACATGTACATACCTGTCTTACCGTCGGCGACGGTGAGCTGGGGCGTGTGGTTGCCCGGGGCCACGGCGACGTCGACGCTCGCGGACGCGCCGAGCGGGTCGGTCACGGTGAGCTTCGCGGTGAACCTGTCCGTACCTGTCCCATAGGTGTGCGCCGCGCGGACGCCGTCGCCGGTGGTGCCGTCGCCGAAGTTCCAGGCGTAGGTCAACTGGTCGTTGTCATAGTCGAATGAGCCGGAGCCGTCGAAGGAGACCGTCCGGGTGTCCGGGTCGGTGTTCGAGGTGGCCGAGGCGACCGGGGTCTTGTTGCCCTGCACGTAGCTGAGCCGACGCAGGTTTCCGCTGTAGATGTCGGCGAAGACGACGTCGCCGTTGGCCGCCGGGGCGAACCTCACCGGGCCGCCGATCGCGGTGAAGGGCGCCGGGCTCGCCGGGTTCTGCATCAGGTTGCCCTGCGCGTCGTAGCGAGCGGTCCAGACCTTCTGGGTGACGTAGTCGCCGAAGAAGTAGGCGCCGCGGTAGGCCGCCGGGTAGCTGGTGCCGGCGTAGACGAATCCGCCGGTGATGCTGTTTCCCTGGTCCAGCCCGTCGCCGTGGTGGTACTCCCAGGCCGGTGGCGTGTTGACCACGCCCGCGCAGCCGGGCAGCGCCGAGTAGCCGGGGGTCTGGTGCTTGCCCTCCCAGCACGGCCACGCCTGGTTCGCGCCCGGCTGGACGACGTCGAGTTCCTCCCAGGTGTTCCAGCCGACGTCGCCGACCACCGGCAGGCCGGTGCTGGCGTCGAGGCTGAAACGGAACGGGCTGCGGAAGCCGCGCGCGAACACCTTGCTCCTGGTCGAGCCGGGGTTCGCGGCGTCGTAGTACGGGTTGCCGGGAACGCCCTTGCCGTCGCCGGTCAGGTGCAGGATCTTGCCCTGCGGCGCGTCGGGATCGAGCGCGCGCAGCGCGGTGGGGTCCATCTTCGTGAAGTCGGCCAGGTCGCCGACGGACACCCACAGGGTGCCGTCAGGCGCCGCGATGATCCCGGTCATGCCGTGCGCAACCGCGTCCTGGGGCATCTCGACCAGCGTCTTTTCGCCGGACAACCCGGTCGGAACGCCGTCACCGTCGACGGTGACCGTCCAGGAGGCGGCGCGAACAGTGCCAGCGGCACCCGGCTGGGGCACCGAGCGTGCCAGGTAGATCCGGTGCGAAGTCGCATAGTCCGGCGCGACGGCGAGCCCGACCAGGCCGAGGTCACCGACACCGACGACCGGCAAGGTGGCGACGAGCCTGGCCTGGCCGGTCGGCGAAACCCAGGCGATCTTGCCGCCCTTGCCGAGCGAGAGGATCGAGTCGTCGGGGAGGTAGGCGAAGTCCGTCAGGTCGAACGCCGCCTGACCGCTCGGCTGGTCCCGCAGGATGAAACCGGCCGGAAGCGCGGGCGCCGCCGAGGCTTCCGGCGCCGGAAGTCCGGGAACCAACATGACGGCGAGTAGTAGTGCGGAGACCGGCACGCGAAGCTTCAAGGACATGAAAAACCCCTTCCGGCGTGCTTTCTTATCGCCGTGAAGGGGCCTTTCGTCTCACCATTTACGCGACCGTTACGGAACGACCTGAACCACGTCGCCCATGCTCAGCGTGCTGAAGAACTTCGACGACGCCGCGGCCGACAGGTGGATGCAGCCGTGGGAATAGACCTTCAGGCTGCCGGTGTGGAACGCGTCGCCGGGGTAGAAGAAGACCGAATTCGGCATCGGCGCGTCGTCGAACTGCTTCGACAGGTGCAGTTTCTCCTTGCCGATGACGTGGAATGTGCCCGTCGGCGTCGCGTTGCCCTTGCGGCCCGGCAGCATCGGAACCGGGCCGTAGACGACCTTGCCCGCCTCCAGGATCCACGCCTTGTGCGCGGAGAGGTCGACACAGGCGGCGGTGCCCGAAGACGCGGCGGCGGCCGCGCAGGGCACGCCGGAGTCGTTCGCGGCGGGCACCACCTTCGGGGCGGGCTTGGGCGTGGTCGGCTTCGGTGTGGTGCTCGTCGTCGGCGGAGACGTGGTGACCGGTGCCGGGCTGCTGCTGGTCGTGACCGGTGCCGCACTGGTGGTCGCGGTGGGCGCGCCGCCACCGGCACCCGCCGCGGGCCCGCCGCCCGCCGAGTTCGCGCCGGAAGCGCCACCCGAGCACGCGGTGAGCACCAGCGCGGCGGACAGCGCCGCAACCCCGGCCAGAATCTTCTTCACGGCCAAACCCCCGAAATTCGACGTCCTTGCTGACAAAGGTTAAGACGGGTGGACCCCCGTCCGGGTTGCACGAGAAGGTCACGATTGGGTGGATCACGGTGCTTTCCCGGCCGTCGTCCACCCTGGGGTGGAAGACGGGTTCAACCCGGTCCAGGTCTGGAAGCCGACGCGGCGAAATGCCCCTTCCGGCGATGCTTTTCGCAGCGAAACACGCCGCATCAGCCCGCAAGGAGACCTCCGATGGACCGCACGCCCACCACCGTCCTGCTCTACATCGCGATCGCGGGCCTGGTCTTCTACAAGGTCATCTATTCGCAGCTGCGGGGCACGCTGCTCAGCGTCCGCGGGCTGGCCTTGACGCCGGTGATCCTGCTCGGCGTCGGCGGCTACTACACGCTCAAAGCCCTCCCGGGCACGTCCGCCGCCGAATTCGGGCTGCTGATCGCCGACGTGGTCGTGCTCACGCTGCTCGGCCTGCTCCGCAGCTCGTCGACGAAGCTGACCAGCCACAACGGCTACGCCTTCCAGAAGGGCTCAGGGGTGACCGTCGCGCTGTGGGTGCTCACCATCGGCGTCCGCGTCGGCTTCGTCGCGGTGGGCGCCGCGACGGGCGTCTCCGGACCGCTCACCTCGGCCTCGATCGCGCTGACGCTGGGCATCAGCATCGGCGCGCAGAACGCGCTCACCTACGTCCGCGCGCGGCAGCGGGACCTTCGCATGGCCGCCGACAAGCGCGAACTCGCCGATGTTCGCTGAACCTGTACAGACCTGTACGGGACTATCAGGACTGGACGCGACCCAGGATGCGCGCGTACATCCGGCCAGGACTCGGCGCCGAAGCAGGCTGCAGGAAGCCCGGCAGCGGCGGCAGGTCACGCGCGAACGGGCCCAGCCGCGCGTACAGGGCGTTCGCGTCGGCGGGACGGTGGTCCGGATCCTTCTCCAGCATCTCGGCCAGCAGCTCGTTGAGCTCGGCGGGCACGCCAGGCACCTCGGCCGGGCTCTCCTTGACCTGCTTCTCGAACACCGCGTACGCCGTCGGCCCGGTGAACAGCTGCCGCCCGGTGAGCATCTCGTGCAGCACGCATCCCAGCGCGTACAGGTCACTGCGCGGCCCGGCGGTGCCACGCTGGATCTGCTCCGGGGCCATGTACGCGGGCGTCCCGAGGATCTGGCCCGCCCTGGTGAACTGCGCGACGTCAGCCTCGCGCAGCATGGCCAGCCCGAAGTCGAGCACCTTGACGCTGCCGTCCGGGCAGAGCATCAGGTTCGTCGGCTTGAGGTCGCGGTGGCAGATCGACAGCGCGTGGGCGGCGGAAAGCACCGCGCAGGCCTGCGCGGCGATCGCGGCCGCCCAGGGCACGGGCAGCGGCCCGTGCTCGGCGGCCAGGTCCGCCACGGTGACCCCGTCGATGAACTGGATGACCTGGAACAGCCGTTCCTCGTAGGTGCCGAAGTCGTACAGCGCGGGCACGCCCGCGTGCTGCAGGGTGGCGAGAATGCGGGCCTCGCGGGTGAAGCGGCTCTCCAGCTCCTCGTCCCGGCCGCCGGGCAGGCGCAGGAACTTGACCGCCACCCGCCTGCCGAGACGCCGGTCGTGACCGCCGTACACCGCGCCCATGCCGCCCTGGCCCAGCGGCAGCTCGTCGAGCTCGTAGCGATCAGCGATCAGCACTCCGGCCTCCCCCGTTCACTCGTTTCCGGGGCGGAGCTGCCCTTCGGTGAGCCCGGTGAAGCCTAGCCGGGTGAGTTCACGGCCCAGTTCCGCCGCCTCACGCACCGCGTCGTCGAACTCGGCGAGCCCGCGAAAGGCCACCCCCAGCTCGCGCTGGGCGTCGAGCGGGTGCATCGGGATCCGCGTGCGGCGGACGTCCACCCTGGTCGACGACGCCCCGCCGGCAGGCTCGGCGGCCCGCAGGCACCCGGCGAGGAACTCCGGATCGATCCGGTCTGGATCGACGCGGTAGCGGGAAAGCGAGGGCCCGAGCACCGCGGCAGGCCCGCGGTGGACCCGCGCCATCCCTGTCACCGAAGCGACGACGTCGCCTTCCTCGGCCAGCAGCTGATCCTCGTCGCCGGTCCGCCCGCTGGGCCCGCGCCCCGCGGCCAGGTCGTCGGCGGTGAGCGTGGCGTGGCGACCCTCCGCGGGCTTGGCGGAAGCGTGGCGCACCTCGACGGCACCGGCCCTGACCAGCTCGCCGACCGTGGTGAAACCCGGCGCGTCCACCGACGGCACCAGCCCGGGCACGGCCAGGCCGAGTGTGTCGAACCGCTTGCGCGCCAAGGAGAATTCGCGCCCCGCGTGTTCCTCCCGCGCCCGGTGCCTGGCCGGGCCGAGGTCGACGTCCTCGTCGAGCAGGTCGATGATCCGGACGCTGCCCGCCGTGTCGAGGTCGCGCAGGTGTGCCGACCATGCCTCGTCCACAGTGGACAGATCCTCGCCGGATTCCAGCAGGAGGAGGCGCGACGGCGGCCGCTCGCCAGGCTCAGGGCGCCGCAGCAGCCACAGGTCGGAGCCGGTCGCTCCGAGCGTGATCACCGCGCGCAGCGCCCCGGCTCGCAGCAGGTTCCCGCGGATGCGCTTGCCGGTCCGGCGGCCCGCCACCGCCGACGGCAGCAGGATCGCGACCAGCCCGCCGGGCCGGACGTGCGCCAGGCAGTGCTGCGCCCAGGCGAGTTCCGGTTCGCCGCGCGGCGGGAGGCCGTACTCCCAGCGCTGGTCGCCGACCAGCTCGTCATAGCCCCATGCCCGTTCGTTGAACGGCGGGTCGCATACCACCGCGTCGGCGAGGAGGCCGTCGAAAGTGTCCTGACGCAGCGCGTCCGAGCCGCCGTGGACCTCGGCGTCGGTGTCGCGCAGCATCAGCCGGAGCGCGGCGATCGTCGCGGTGTACGCGTCGCCGTCCTGACCGAACGCCTCGACGGCCGGGGCGGCGAGCAGCAGCGTGCCGACGCCGCAGGCAGGGTCGAACACCGTGCCCGGCGCGGGGCAGGCAAGCCGGGTCATCAGCCGCGCGATCGGCGCCGGGGTGGGCGTCAGCCGTCGCGAATGGGCCTCGAAGTACCGCTCGCAGAGGAACTCGAAGGCGGCCGGTGCGCCCAGCTCGCCCGCGAGCTGCTCCAGCAGGCCGAGCAGCTCGAGATCGTCCTGGGCGCGATCGAACTCCTGGCCGTCCGGCGCGTGCAGGCTCCAAAGGAACAGACCCGACCGGCTCACCCGCGCGCTGAGCGTCAGGTCGTCACCGAGGCCACGCAAGCGCTGCCAGGCACGGTCGCCGACGGAAAGCTGGAACGTCCTGCCCCTGCGCCGCAACCAGTCCTGGACGTCCGGCAGGGAGAACTGCGGGCTGGACGCCGTCCCGCCGACCGGGGGCGGGAAGTCCTCGTACCGGCGGCGCCAGTTGCTCACCGCGGCGCGGCCGACGTCGGCGAGCCGCGCGATGTCGGCCGCATTCACGGTGGCGTTCTCGTTCATGTGCACACCTTAACCGACTGCTGTGCATTCGACTCCTTTGCTTGTGAACCCAGTACACAAGTGATTCACTGGAGGCATGACACACCAAGTCCTGCGGTACGCGGCTGCCTCCGACGTCGGCCTGCGCAGGGAGATCAACGAGGACGCCGTGTACGCCAGTGACCACCTGCTGCTGGTCGCGGACGGGATCGGCGGCCAGCCGCACGGCGAGGTGGCCAGCGCGGCGGCGGTCTCCGTGCTCGCCGAACTGGACCAGAGCCTGCGGCAGTTCGACCTCGCGACCCTTGATCTCGAGGTCACCCTCGCGGACGGCATCGTCGCGATCGGCAGACGGCTGGCGGAGACGGCCGAGCAGAACCCGGCGACCCACGGCATGGGCACCACGCTGACGGCGCTGCTGTTCGACGGCACGCGCTTCGCCGCGGCCCACGTCGGCGATTCGCGGGGTTACGTTCTGCGCGACGGCACACTCCACCGCTTCACCCGCGACCACACCCTCGTCCAGGCGCTCGTCGAGGAGGGCCGGATCACGCCAGAGGAAGCCGTCAACCACCCGCGCCGCTCGATGATCATGAAGGCCCTGCAGAGCACCGGCTCCTCCGAGCCCGATCTGCAGACCTTCGAGGCGTACCGCGGCGACCGCTACCTGCTCTGTTCCGACGGCCTGACCGCGGGCGCGACAGAGGAAGCCGTGAAAGCCGCGCTCGTCGAATTCGCCGAACCGGCCGACGCCGTCCGTGAGCTGATCGCGCTGGCCAACGGCGGCGGCGGCCCGGACAACATCACTTGCGTGGTCGCCGACGTCGTGCCCGGCTGAGCCGGTCAGACCCAGGTTCGAAGGCGCCAACGGGTTCCGGTATCGTTCCCGACGGAGGATTGGCCGAGCGGCCTAAGGCGCACGCTTGGAAAGCGTGTTGGGTTCACGCCCTCGCAGGTTCGAATCCTGTATCCTCCGCAGCAGTGGCAAGACGAAACGCCGGATGTCCTCTTCGCGAGGCATCCGGCGTTTCTCGTCTCAGCTTCAGGGTCTCAGTGCCGCGTGGCCTGTCAGAACGCGTCTGAGAACTGTCGCAGCAGCCGCCGCTCGAAGCCTCGAGCACCTGGCCTTCGAAGCCGCTTACCCTCCACAAAGGACGAAAAGTCTACCCATTCGCCCGTTTCATACCGCCACGACCGTTTCGCGCGTGCCCCTGAAGGCCACCATGACAGCGTTAAACGCCGTGAAGGCTCCCATCAGGGCACACAGCAAACCTGGGTAGCGACCGAAGGGGACCTTCCCTCGACTCAACCTCGCAAAAGGCCCCTTCACCAGAACAGACCGTGTGAAAGTCCCCGTCAGTCACGCGGCCCTCGGCGCCAAACTGGACGATATGACATCAGTTTCCGGACGCCTTCTCAGGCCGATACCGGCTTCGAGATGATGGCGGGCAGCGCGTCGAGGCTGTGCTGCACGGCCTCGGCTCCGTACCCGAACATCTGCCGTTCGTAGTCGCCGACCGCGCCGAGGAGATCCTGGCGACCCTCGGCGGCCTCGATCAGGCAGCGGCGGAGCAGGTCGGCGTCGCGCAGGGCGGTGTTCGCGCCGTTGCCGCCGGTCGGAGAAGTCGCGTGGATGGCGTCGCCGAGCAGCGTGACCGGACCGGGCGCCCAGCGCTCGCGGGGCTCGACCACCCGGATGGACAGCAGGGTGCTGTTGTCCGGGTCGGCCTGCTCGACGAGCGCCTGAAGATCCGGATGCCAGCCCTCCATCCTGGACAGCGCGGCCTCCTGCGGGGTCGTGGCACCGAGCGAGCCGCCCGACGGCAGCACCATGGCCCAGCGCACGTAGTCACGGACATCGGGGAGGGTCACCTCGGGCGCCAGTTCCTGGGCCGCCTCCATCGGCGGGGTGCGGAAACGCATCGCTCCGAGCAGCAGGTTCCCCCCGTCCCCGGCGATCTTCGAACCGGCGGCCCACGACAGTCCGGCAAAGCGCTCGGTCAGCGGGGTGCGGCCGATGACGAACCGGACGCCGGTGTCGGTCGGGGTGGTCTGCGGTGACAGCACCGCGCGGACCGCGGAGGTGACCCCATCCGCACCGACGAGCAGATCGGCGGTGGCCGAGCCGCCGTGGGCGAACCGGGTTTCGACCTTGCCGTCGTCCAGCACGTCGTAGCCGGTCAGCGCGGCCCCGGTGTGCACGGTGAGTCCGGTCAGCAGCAGGTGCCGGAGCACGTGCCGGTCGATCACGATCCCGGTCCGGCCGGGGCCGAGCTGACCGACCTGGTTCAGCTGCGAGTCCAGGATCAGCCCCGCGCCATAGGCGTCACCGACGATCGCGTCCAGCAGCGGGTGCCAGCGCTGCGGCAGGCAGCCTTGCAGCGCCTCGTACCCCACCGGGCTCAGCATGAGCCGGTAGCCCTGGAAGCGTGCGGTGATCGCCGGGTCCCGCTCGTACACGTCGACGTCGATCCCGGCACCACGCAGGCCCTGGGCCAGGCACAGACCACCAAGACCGGCTCCGGCAATGGAAACTCGCATCACTTACCTCCTGAACAGATATTTCCGGACATTGCTCAGGCAGCTGAGCGGCTTACCCGCGGATCAAGGCCGTAACGAACGTTGTTCCGTGTGTACGATCTATGTTCTACAGGGGGAACTTTGATCGTGTCAAGCCAGAGTGACCAGAGGCGCACCTGCCGTCGGTTCGGCTCGAGGCAACCGGTCAATCGACCCGGCGTCGACGGTCAGCAACAGGCTGAGTTCACCCGGTTGGCCGGTCCGCGCTAGGCTCATTTTCACTCTCGTTCGCACCAGTTCACGGAGGTTCGCAGTGGCACGAATACGCCCCTGAGCTGGGCGGCGGCAGGACGCGCACGCTCGCGAACCAAGATCGTCAAATTTGGAGAGCGTGCTGGTGAAAGCCCTTACAGGTTCGCTTCCTGTATCCTCCGCAGCCCGCAAGGCCCCGGACGTCTCGACGTCCGGGGCCTTGTTGGTTCCCAGGCGCCCCTTCACTTAACAGAGTCACTTGATCACGCTAAGTTTGTACTCTACGTTCCAGCCCCCCACGTTCCCAAGGAGTCCGCCCCCATGGCCGGAGTCGAAGAGATCCGCGCTGGTATCGCGCTCGCGAACGAAAAGGCTTCCGCGGGCATTGCCGCACTTCAGCAGGCCGCGCAGTCTCTCGAAGAAGCCCAGCAGTCCCTCGCCCAGGCGACGCAGGGCAGTAGTCAGCAGGAGGTGAGCCAGGCGCACGGCCTGCTCGCCGAAGCCTTGTCCGGCATCTCCGGCATGCAGAGCACCATCCAGGCCAGCATGTCGTCCGCCGATTCCTACTCCGCTCGCCTCTAGACACGATGTCGGGACTCGCCGAGCTGCATCAGCTGCTGACCGCCGTCCAGAGCGGTCTCGCCGACGGGCGCACCCACACCGAGCGGGCCAAAAGCCTGCTCGAGGAGGCACGACGCGCCATGGTCGACGCGCAGGCACAGGCCGATCCCTGGTTGCCGCCGGAGCTGCCGCGGATCGGCGAGGAACTCGACACCCTGCTCACCCGCCTTTCCGCCGCCGACGAACTCGTGAGCGGCTACCAGTCACGGCTCTAGATTGGCGAATCCCGCAATGGGCATCGTTGCCTCACTCCCCGACAGACGACTCCAGTGATGGCCGGCAGGTCCGGTGAGCAACGCAACCGCGTAGTGGTGGCGCTGGACCGGATACGCCAGCAGATCGGCCTGGTGCTCGGCGCCGCCGCGAGCGCGCGGGCGGCGGCGGAGGCCGAGCTCTCCCGGCTCGAACTGGAGCGCCTCATCGTCGCGGCCGGGATGAACCAGGCGACGGCCGAAAACCAGGCGCGGTGGGCACAACACCCCGCCGCCACCGAGGTGTTCAGCCAGCTGAGCAACGTCCGCACGCAGTTCTACAACGACTGGTCCGAGGGGCCAGGGGTGCTGCGGGATCTGGTCGCCGCCAACGCACCGGGGCCCGCGGGCCTGCCGCCGGGCAGCTGGCTCGGCCGGGTCGGCGGCAATCCGGGCGTCACCGCTCCCGGCCTCTGGCGGATCGGTTCGGCGACCGCGGCGGGGCAGGACATCGCGCGCACCTTCGACGTCGCGGTGCCGCTGCTCGACGAATCCCACCTGTCCATCACCTCCGCGCCGAAGACGCGCACGGCGATCGACTCGATCGTGCAGAACCTGCTGATGCGCGTGTTCAGCACGTTCGAGCCCGGCGCGGTGCGCGTGCACCTGTGGGACGTCGGGCAGCTGACGGCGGTGCTGCCCGACCTGTACCCGCTGAGCCGCACCAGCGCGCTCACGCTGTACGACCCCAGCGGGCTGGAAGACCTGCTCGACGAGCTCGCCGGGCACATCCGCCGGATCCACGCGACCGGGATGCAGTCCGGCCACACGTCCCTGCGAGAACTCCGCCGTGCCACCGGGCAACGGCTGGAGCCGTTCCGGATCGTGGTGCTCTACGGCAACGGCGAGACGCTGGAACCCGAGCGCGCCCGTGAGCTCAAGCGGGTCGCGAGTGGCGCGCTCGCCGCGGGGATCTGCCTGATCCTGATCGACGTGCCGACCACGCTGAGCACGTCGGTGGAGACGGTGAGCCTGCTCGACGAGCGCCGCGCGATCAGCAGCATGACCGGCGCGGACCTGGTCGTCGACCTGGATCCGCCGTTGCCTTCCGGCCAGGTCATCCGGGCGGCGAACCGGATCGCCGAAGCCTTGGCCGCGAAACAGGGTGGCCCGCGCTCGTTCGCCGACCTGCTGCCGCCGGAGTACGGCCAAGAGAGCTCGGCTCGGGAACTCCGTGCCCCTGTTGGGTTCTACGAGGGCGAGACGGTCGAGGTCGTCATCGGCGACGCCAGCCCGCACGCGCTGATCGGCGGGCCCAGCGGCTCCGGCAAGACGAACTTCCTGTACTCGCTGCTGGGCAGTCTCGCCGCCCGGTACTCGCCGGACGAACTGGCGCTGTACCTGCTGGACTTCAAGGAGGGTGTGTCCTTCGCCGGGCTCGCGCCGGGCCGAAAGGACGCGAGCTGGCTGCCGCACGCGAAGCTGATCGGGGTCAACGTCAACACCGACCGCGAGTTCGGGCTGGCGCTGCTGCGGTTCCTCGCCGACGAGCTGCGCCGACGCTCCGCCGCGGCCAAGGAGCACGAGGTCACGAACCTCGCCGACCTGCGTGAACAGGATCCCGGCGGGCACTGGCCGCGGATCGTCGCGGTGATCGACGAGTTCCAATACCTGTTCGCCGGGCGCGACGGCGTCACCGCGACGGCGACCCAGCTGCTGGAGGACATCGCGCGGCGGGGCCGGTCGCAGGGCATCCATTTGGTGCTGGCCAGCCAGGACGTCGCCGGGATCGAGGCGTTCTGGGGCAAGCCCGCGGTGTTCGAGCAGTGCACGCTGCGGATCGCGATGCCGAAGGCGCGCCGGGTGCTGGCCGAAGCGAACAACGCGGCCGTGACGGCGCCGAAGTGGCACGCGGTGCTCAACCACGATTCCGGCGTGGCACATGGGAACCAGCTCGTCCACGTGCCGGACGCGAGCACCAAGAACGTGTTCGTCAAGCTGCAGCACCAGTTGTGGGAGCGCTACGCGGACTCGTTCGCGCGGCCGCGCCTTTTCGACGGCGCGCATTCCCCGGTGCTCGAACAGTTCCCGGCGTTCAACGACCTGAAGCCGACGCCGAAACCCCGCGCGCTGCTGGGCCAGTCGATCGACGTCACCGAGACCGCGTGCGGGGCCGACCTGCCGTCCTCGCCCGGCCGGAACGTCGCGGTGCTCGGTGCGGCGACCGCCGAAGCACTGTCCATTATGGAATCAGCGACCAGGTCGCTGGCCCGCCAGTACCAGCACGGCTCGGTGGAGTTCGTGCTCAGCTGCCCGGTCGAGGCCTGCCTGCCCGCGGTGAACGAGCTGCTGGAACGGCTGCGGGGCGAGGGACACCAGGCCCGGCTCGTCGAGGATCTCGCCGCCACCACGGCCGAGATCGCCGATGGACTGTCCACACTGGAGGGATCGAAGATCCTGCTGCTGTACGGGATCGACGCCGCGCTGCCCAAGCTGGAGACGAAGGCCATCGGCCAGCCGAAGAGCGGCCTCGACCAGCTGCGGATCCTGCTGAAGCAGGGGCCCGGCCACGGCGTGCACACGATCGGCTGGTGGCGGAGCATCGCGCGGCTGAAGGACACGCTGGGCTTCGGCGGCACCGACGACATCGGCACCTGGGCGGCACTGGACGTCCAGGGCAACGAACTCGCGCCGTTCGCCGCCGGGCAGGTGGTGCACTGGTCGCCGCGGCCGGGCCGGGCCCTGTTCTTCGACCGGACCACGCACGGCGCGCCCGAAGTGATCATCCCGTTCCAGCGGCCCGAAACCGAAGGGGCAGGTGTGTCATGACCGAAGAGGACGGCATCACCGCGGCCATGCGCTACAAGGAGATCGTGGGGCTGGCGCGCGCTTCGGCGGAGAACCTGCGGACCTGGGAACTCGCGCGTGCCGACCTGCTGGAGACCGAGCTCGCCGAGGCCCACGCCGCCGTCGCCGCCGCGATCGAACGCCAGGATCGGGCGGCCGAGCGCGCGGGACGCTGGTGGAAAATGGCGCTGCACAACGTCGAACGGCTCACCTGGCTCGACACCGGTGAGGAGCCCCAGCCGGTGCCCACCGCGCGCGGGCAATATCTGGAGCGCTATCTCGAAGAGGTCAAACCGAGCTATCAGGAGCTGGTCCAGGCCGTACTGGCGCTCGGCTGGCGCGCGAAACGCTGAGCAACCCGGTGAACGCGCGACTCGTCGACGAGTCGTGGTCTCTTAGTTGCCAAGAGACCACGACTTGTCGACGAGTTGCGGCGTGTACGGGTGGGGCGTGAGCGGTTAGCCCTTGATCGGGCTGGTTTGGTGTGAGGCGAGCTTCCACTCGCCCTCCTGCTTGACGATGACGTACATCGCCCGGACGACCTCGTCCGGGGAAAGTTCGTCCGCACCCTTGCGCAGGATGCCGCCCTGGGTGATGGCCAGCGCGACGTCGTCGGTGAGGAACCGGATCTCGTTGGTCTCCTCGGTCAGCCGCGAGCCGCCGTAGCCGCCAGCGAACGCCTCGGCCAGGTAGGCCCGGATCTCCTCGCGGCCGTGCAACTGCACGTCCCCGACCAGCATGCTGCCGTTCTCGGTGAAGATCGCGGCGAGCGCGTCGGCGTCGTTGCGCTCCCACTCGCCACGGATGCGCAGCGGGACGCTGAGCACCGCGCCCTCGGCGCCGTTGGGGTAGTCCCCGTAGTAGGTCGCCCACTGCTTGGCCTGTGCGACCAGGGTCGATGCCTTTCCAGACATAAGAATTCCCTCTCGTCCTTCTCCGCCGGCGCTTGGTGGTTGCGATCGGCAGTTCGTTGGGGGTATTCGGCGGATCCAGGTTTTCGCTGGGAGTGCGGCCGGATGACCCTCGTACCGGTGTTGTACTCGGGTCGTCCGGCTGTGCGCCCAGCGGGAAGCTGGGCCGTCGAGACCCCCGACAGACTTCCGATCGTGACCACTTAGCCGGCGATGGGGCTGCTCTGGTGGGAGACGAGCTTCCAGTGGCCGTCCACGAGGGTGATGATCCAGACGGCCCGGATCTCCCGCTGCGGGGCGATCTCGGTCTCGCCGTCGAGGATGATGCCGCCCTGCGTGACCACCAGCGCTACGTCGTCGGCGAGGAACTTCACCGACAGGGGCCAGCCGTCCACACTCGCGCCCCGGTAGATCCCGGCGTAGCCCGCGGTCATGAACGCGCGGATGTCCTCCCGGCTGGTCAGCTGCTCGTCCTGCATGAGCAGGCTGCCGTTCTCCACGAAAATGCTCGCGAAGAAGTCGCCGTCATTGGCCGCCCAGGCGGCCTTGATGAGCTGCGGCACGGTGAGGACGGCCTTTTCGACCTCGCTGGTGAACGAGCGGTAGAAGGCGAAGTCCTCCTCGACACCCGCCTCGGCGAGTGCGGCCGACGCCTTGCTCCCGTTCGGTGACACGGTGGTGGTCATGCTCTCTCCTCGATGTCGGCGGGCATGATCACCAGCGCAGGGTCGCACCTTCGCCACGCGGGCTGTTCTGGTAGCCGGCGAGGAACCACTGGCCGTCACGCTTCACGACCACCCAGGTGGACCGGACGGCCAGCTCGGGGTCGATCTCGGTCTCGCCCGGCGCGAGGATGCCGCCGTGCGTGCGCAGCAGCGCGACCTCGTCGGTCACGAACCGGACGTCGACCGGCGTTCCGGTGACGCCGGTTCCCTTGAACGGGCCGGCGTAGGCAGCGGCCATGAAGGACCGGATCTCTTCCCGGCCCTGCTTGAGCACGTCACCCGGCAGGATCATCACGCCGTCGTCGGTGAAGGCGTCGGCGACACCGTCGGCGTCGTTCTTCGCCCACGCGGCGACCAGGCGAAGGGGGACGCTCAGCGCTTCCTTCTCCTTCTCGCCGGTGAAGGAACCATAGTAGGCGTCGAGCCTGGCCTTCTGCTGGTCGATGGTAGGAGTTGACATTTTCTCTCCTCGTAGTCGGGATCACCCGCGTTCATTTTCACCGCGCGCGCCCGCTCGGCGCGTCTCACGTTTTGCGGCGAATCTCGGGAATAAAGTCAGTGCGCGAGCGCCGCGTCGCGACGAGCGGGCGGCTCGGCGCCGGTCAGCAGATCCGCGGCCTTTTCGCCGATCATGATGGCGTTGGCGTTCGGATTGCCGTGCCCGACCTGTGGCATCACCGAGACGTCGGCGACCCGCAGGCCCTCGACCCCGTTGACCCGCAGGTTCTCGTCCACGACCGTGCCCATCGCGCAGGTGCCCGCGGGATGCCAGATGGAGTGGACGTACCGGCGCGCGTAGTCGCGCAGGTCCGCGTCCGACTCGGACTCCGGCGCGTTGATCCATTCCTCGGCATAGGTGCTCATCGCGTTCTTGCGCCCGATCTCCAGCCCGATCCGCACCGCCGAGACCGCTGTTTCCAGATCCTCTTCGGTGCTGAGGAAATTGGTCTGGATACGCGGTTTGGCCGTCGGATCGTCCGACGCGAGCAACACGCTTCCCCGGCTCCGCAACGTCAGCAGCATCGGCCCGCAGGAAAGCGCGTGCGCGGTCGGAATGCCGAGACCGCCCTCGGTGAACATCACCGGAGCCGCCAGGAACGCCGCGTCGGGCTCCGCCAGCGAGTCACGGGTGCGCGCGTACCCGCCCGCCTCCGGCCCGTTGGAGGTCAGCGGCCCGCGACCCTGTTCCATGAACAGGGCGACGTTCTGCGGCTCGGCCGCGGCCAGCATGCTGATCGGCTGGGAGTGCCGGTAGATCAGCGGCACCAGCGCGTGGTCGGACAGGTTCTGCCCGACCAGCTGCTGATCGACGAGCACGGGAATGTCCAAAGCGGACAGCAGCCCGGCCGGGCCGACGCCGGAGAGCATCAGCAGTTGCGGCGAGTTGTACGTCCCTCCACAAAGGACGACCTCCCGCTCGGCGCGGATGGTCAGCTCCTCTTCCAGCCGGTGCCCGATGACGCCGATCGCGCGGCCGTTCTCGATCAGCACGCGGTGCACCTGCAGGTTCGATTCGAGGGTCAGGTTCGGCCTCGAAAGCACCGGGTGCAGGAAGGCGACGGCCGTGCTGCACCGCTTGCCGTCGCGCTGGGTGAGCTGGAAGGAGCCGAACCCGTCGAGAGTGGGCCCGTTGAAGTCGTCGTTCAGGCCGTAACCGGCCTCCTGCGCTGCTTCGACGAAGGCCAGCGAGCTCGGGTTCTTCGCCCGGCCGTCCGAAACGGACAGTGGGCCGCCGGTGGCGTGGTATTCCGACTCGCCGCGCTCGTTGTCCTCGGACCGTTTGAAGTACGGCAGCACCTCGTCGAAACCCCAGCCGGGCTGGCCCCAGCCGTCGAAGTCCGACCGGATGCCGCGCACGTAGAGCATCGCGTTCATCGAACTGGTCCCGCCGAGCACCCGGCCACGCGGCAGGTACAGCCGCCGCCCGTTGAGCGAAGGCTCCTCGGCGGAGTCGTAGTCCCAGTCGTACCTGGTGCGGAACAGCCGGCTGAAGGTCGCCGGGATGTGGATGTTCTGCGCCGTGTCCGCCGGGCCAGCCTCGACCAGGCAGACCTTGACGTCCGGGTTCTCGGTCAGCCGCGCGGCGAGCGCACAGCCCGCCGAGCCCGCGCCGACAATCACGTAGTCGTACATCGCCGTCTCCAGACTCGGTCAGATGAAGGGCGTGTTGGGCTCGAGCCCGCAGAGGATCCGCCCGTACAGCTCAAGGTTGGTGCTCGTGGTGATCAGCGCGTGCAGGCCGGTGACCTGCACGTCGCGCTGGATCCGCTGGATCGGGACGTCCTCGTACGCCGACGATCCGCCACTCGCCGCGGCGAGGATGCCGACGGCCTCCTTCGCGAGCTGGCTGGCCGCGCCGACGTCGGCACGCGTGCGCGCGCGCTCCTCGAGCGTCCACGGCTCGTTGGCGGGAGCCTTGCGGTCGACCAGTTCCGCGATGCGGTGGCCGTGGAACTCCGCCTGGTCCGCCTTCAGCGCCGCTTCGCCGACCTGCAGGTGCGTGATCGGCGCGTCCAGCTGGCTTTCGTAGGCGGTGTAAGTGATCTTGCGGTTCGGCAGCCGCTCCAGGAAGGCCTCCACCGCCGCCTTCGCCAGCCCGATCAGCGGTCCGACGGTCGCGGCGTTGGCCGCCGCGAGCAGCGGGGTTCGGTACATCAGCGACTCGGCGTTGAGCACCGACGCGGACTGGCCCTGCAGCACCGCGCCCAAGGGCAGGATCCGGTGCTGGGGAACGAAAAGGTCCTTCGCGACGGTCGTCACGCTGCCCGAACCGCGCAGGCCCGCGGTGTGCCAGTCGTCGACGATCTGGACCTCGGACATCGGCACCAATGCCATCAGCGGCTGCATCCCGCCGTCCGGCGTCGGCGAGAGCGTGATGATCTCCTGCCAGTGCGCGTGGTGCGCGCCGCTGATGAAGCCCCAGCGCCCGTTCACCACCATGCCGCCGTCAACCGGTGCGGCCATCGCGCTCGGGCTCAGCGTGCCGCAGACCCGCGCGTCGGGGGTGGCGAACACCTCGTCCTGCGCCTCGTCCGGGAACAGCCCGGCCATCCAGGTCGGGACCCAGTACACCGAGGCGGTCCAGCCCAGCGCGCCGTCGGCCCGGCCCAGTTCGGCACCGACGTCGACGAGCGTGCGGGCGTCGGACTCGTAGCCGCCGTAGCGCGCCGGGGTCCGAAGCTTGAACACGCCCGCGTCGGCCAGTGCCTCGATCGACTCGTCGTGGATGCGGCGGTTCTCCTCCTGCCACAACGCGTGCTTGCGGAACAGGTCGGTGCGCTCGGCGAGGCGGCGCACCAGTTCGGTGCCGGTGGGAGCTTCGGTCGTGGTCACGATTTCCTCCTCGGAAAGGGTCCGGTGCTCATCGCGGGGCGATAACGCCGTCGGTGCCGAGGCGGGACAGGACCTCGACGACGGCGCCGGTGGCGCGGCGGGCCTGCTCCTCGGTGAACACGAGCGGCGGGGCGAGCACCAGGTTGTGGCCGTAGGGCCGGGCGATGACGCCGTGCGCGGTGCGGATCTCGAACGCCGCGGCCTCGGCCTGCGACCATTCCATCGGCTGCCGGGTCTCCCGGTCGACGACCAGTTCCAGCGCGGCCAGCGAACCCTCGACGCGGATGTCGCCCACGACCGGCAGGTCCCGCGCGGGGGCCAGCCCGGCGCGCAGCCAGTCGCTGATGGACAGTGCCTTCGTCAGCAGGCCTTCGCGCTCGATGATGTCGATCGTCGCCAGGCCCAGCGCGCAGGACACGGGGTGGCCCTGGAAGGTGTAACCGTGGAAGAAGCCGCCGGTCTGCAGGAGGGTGTCGGCGATCTCGTCGCTCATCAGGCAGGCGCCGAGCGCGGCGTACCCGCCGGCGATGCCCTTGGCCACGGTGATCATGTCCGGCTCCATGCCGCGCGACTCCGAGTCGAACCAGGAACCGGTGCGCCCGAACGCGGTGACGACCTCGTCGGCGATGAGCAGGATTCCGTTGCGGCGCAACACTTCGCGCACGCGGGGCCAGTAGTCGTCCGGCGGGGTCAGCACGCCGCCGCCCGCCATGACCGGCTCACCGATCATCGCGGCGATGTTGCCCGCGCCGATCCGCTCGATCGTCTGCTCCAGCTCGTTGACCAGGAAGTCGGTCGGGTCCGCGCCGCCGTACATCTCGGCCGCCCGGTAGAGGTAGGGCGGGCTGAGCTTCTCGACGTGCGGCAGGTTCGGGCCGACCCCGGCCTGCATCGGGGGGAACCCGGTGGCGGTGCCGCTGCCGTAGGTCGCGCCGTGGAACGAGTAGTGCCGCGCGAGAATCCACGTGCGGTCGGTGTCGCCGCGGCGGTGGTGATAGAGCCGCGCGGCCTTGATCGCGGTCTCGACGGCCTCGGAACCGCCGTTGCTGAAGGCGACCCGGTTGATGCCCGGCGGCGCGAGCTCGGCGAGCTTCGCGGCGAGCTGGATGGCCTTGTCGTTGGAGAACTCGAGCAGACTGGTGAAGAACTCGAGCTCGCCCATCTGCTTGGCCGCGATCTCGGCGAGCTCCTTGCGCCCATGCCCGATCGGGGAGAGCCAGACCCCGCCACCGGCGGCGTCGAGCAGCTCGTTGCCGTGGGAGTCCCAGACGGAGCAGCCCTCGCCGCGGACGATCACCACCCGGTCGTTGATGTCCCCGCGGTGCATGGACCGGATCAGGTGCCGCCGGTCCAGGTCTTCCAGGCTGGTCGCGGAGGTGGTCGACGAAGGAGACGAAGAGGTGAGTGTCACGGGTGGAGTCCAATCTTGAGTCGCCGGGAACCACCGCGTTTCGGCCGCGCTAATTCGCTTGGCTGTGCTGTCGCCGGCAGTCCGCGGTGTCACGAGGGGCGGGGCCCCAGGCTCCCGTCCTTCGCACTGCCGCAACGGTATTCCTGATCGGCGGCGAACTCTTCTCATTGTGTGCGGGGGCGGATGCCGCGTCACCGCAGGTCAAGATCCGTTGCACGACAGGAGAAGCGGGACGCCCGGCGGTGGGCAGCATGGAGGTGGACCAGCTCAAGCAGGGGAGTGCCGGATGCGGATTCTGTTCACCAGCGTGGCTCTGCCGGGGCATCTGTTCCCCTTGGTGCCGCTCGCCTGGGCGTGCCGGGGGCTGGGCCACGAGGTGCTGGTCGCGACGACGGAGAACTTCGTCCCCACTGTGCTGCGCACCGGCCTGCCCGCGTGTTCCTTCGGCCCCGCCGGCGGAATCCGGGACCTGCTCGCCGCCGAGTCCCCCGGCACGGCCGGGCATTCCGCGGGGAGGCGGTCGGCGCACGGCCGCGCGTTCGCCGGGATCACCCGGCGGAACCTGCCCGGCATGCGGCGGCTCGCCGACGCCTGGCGCCCGGACGTCGTGGTGAGTGAGCGGGCCGAGTTCACCGGGCCGGTCGTCGCGGCCGCCGACGGCGTCGCGCGGGTGGAGCTGCACTGGGGCGTCGCGCCGCTGGTGGAGTACCAGGACGCGCTGCCGGACGTGCTGCGCGGCCATCCGCTGTGGACGGCGCTCGGCGAGGAACTGCCGCCCGCCGACCTGATGGTGAACCCGTGGCCGCCGAGCCTACGGCCCGCGTACTCGGCCGGGCACCAGAGCGTCCGGCACGTGCCCTACAACGGCGACGCGCACCTGCCGGACTGGATGCTCGGCGGCCCGCGGCGGCCGCGGATCTGCCTGACGCTGGGCACCGTGGTGCCGCACCTCGGCACCGGGGGCGGGTTCATGCTCACCCTGCTGCGGCGGCTGGCCGGGCTCGGCGCGGAGGTCGTCGTCGCGGTGGACGACGAGATCGCGGCAGGCTGGCCCGACCTGCCCGCCGCGGTGGTGCACGCCGGGCGGCTGCCGATGGCGCAGACCCTGGGGGCCTGCGGCGTGGTGATCAACCACGGCGGCCAGGGCACCACGCTGACCGCGCTCGCCAGCGGCTGCCCGCAGGTGGTGCTCCCGCAGTTCGACGACCAGTTCGACAACGCGGACGCCGTGGTCAAGGCGGGCGCGGGAGTCCGGCTGCTGCCCGAGGAGGTCACGCCGGACTCGGTGGCGCGCGCTTGCGCGGCCGTGCTGGGTGACGCGACATTCCGCGCGGGGGCGACGGCGGCGACCGAGGAGATCGCGGCCCAGCCGTCCCCCGCCGAGATCGCCACCCTGGTCTCGACCCTCCGCTGAGCCACCCCCGCAACTCGTCGACGAGTTGCGGGAGGTCTGGACCTCTGACACTCGCTGCCGCAGAAGGTCCCTGAAGGCCACTGTGTCCCCAAAGGCCCGTCGCCTCGTCGGCGACGGGCCTGAGGGCGTCTAAGTCCCTCATGGTGGCCTTCAGGGACCGTGGAAACGGGCGGTCAGGGCCGGGCGAACTGGCCAGGGCGCCGGCCTTCTCCGGCGGGCCCGCGGTAGGCCTGCGCGAGGTCCAGCCAGCGGTCGGCCTCGGCTCCCCGTGCGCTGAGGTCGAGGTCGTCGCGGTGACGGCGGCGAGTGACCAGCAGGCAGAAGTCGGCGGCCTTGCCGGTGACGCGCTGTTCCGCGTCCTCCGGCCCGAAGGCCCAGAGCGCACCGGACGGCGAGGTGAGCTCGAACCGGAACTCCTGCTCGGGAGGGGTCAGGTTCCGCGCCTCGTAACCGAAGTCCCGCACGCGGACGGCGAAGCCCACGAGATGCGCGATCCGGTCGGTGTACTCGCGGCGCACGCCGAGCGCGTCCGCGATGTCCTGGCCGTGGCCGAACAGCTCCATCATCCCGGCGCAGGCCAGCACGGCCGGCGGCAGCGGGTTGACCAGCCACGGCACCAGCTGGTCCGCCGGGACCGCCGCCAGGGCCTTGATCCCGGCGTCGCGCTCGGCACGCCAGCGCGTGAGCAGCACCTCGGGCGGGTCGTTGACGTAGGCGGCCAGCGCGCCGTTGACCGCGGCGTCGAAGCCCGCGCTGAGGGACTTCGTCATCGCGACGAACGCCTCGGGCTCGCCCGCCGACATCCCGGCGATCTTGAAGATGAACGCGAGGTGGCCGATCTGGTGCGTGACGGACCAGCCCGGCGCCGGCGTCGGTGTGGCCCATTCCCCGGGTTCGAGCCCGGCGACCAGCCGATCGACCTCTTCGGCGTCTGCGGTCAGGTCGTCGATCGTCTCCTGCAGAGCTTTCACCGTCGGTCCTCTCACCAGTGCCGCGCGCCGGTCGGCGGCTCCCCTGATGCTCCCCGGCACGGGCCCCGCGGTCTTCTTCCTGCGCGCCTTCCTGACCGGTCACCGGTGCCGGACGCGGGCGGGCGGTGGTGGAATGAGCCGATGGAGCGAACGACGGAAGCGGCAGCTGAGAGCCACCGCCGCTGGGCGGGCACGGCCAACGCCGAGCAGGCCGCGGTGTGGGACGGCCCGGCGGGCGCGCACCGGGTCAAGCACGCCGAGCAGGACGACGCCGAGGTCGCCCGGCACCACGAACTGTTCCGCGCCGCCACGGCCATCGGCACTGGCGACAGGGTGCTCGACGTCGGCTGCGGGAGCGGCCGGTCCGCTCGTGACGCGGCCCGCGCCGCCGCCCCTGGCGAGGTGCTGGCCGTGGACCTGTCCGCCCGGATGCTGGAGCGCGCCCGGCGCCTCAGCGACGCGGAGGGCCTGCGGAACCTCGCCTACGAGCAGGTGGACGCCCAGGTGCACGCCTTCCCCGCCGCCCGGTTCGACCTCGCGATCAGCCGGTTCGGCGCGATGTTCTTCGCCGATCCGGCCGCGGCGTTCGCCAATATCGGCCGCGCGCTGCGGCCTGCGGGGCGCCTGGTCCTGCTGACCTGGCAGAGCCGCGAGCGCAACGAGTGGGCCTCCGCCGTCCGCACGGCCTTGGTCCCCGGCGAAGGCTTGCCCCCACTCGCGACCGGCCCGAATCCGTTCTCCCTCGCCGACGAAATCGCCGTGACCGAGGTGCTGGGACGTGCGGGATTCGAGGTCGAAAGCTTCGCCGACGTGCACGAACCCGTGTACTACGGCCGGGACGCCGACGACGCCTGCTCGGTCGTTCTCGGGCTGCGCAGCACGAACACCCTCCTGACCGGAATGGACGCGGCCGGAGCGGAGCGGGCACGCGAACGGTTGCGCGACATGCTCCGCGCGCACGACACCGGAGAGGGCGTCTTCTTCGATTCGAGGGCGTGGATCATCACCGCCCACCGCCGCTGACGGGCACGAACCGAATGGGCGGCACGAATTGTCCGTCAGGTCGCCCCGAAGTTCGCTGACACCATTTGCATAAACACATACCCTGTGCCTGACCAAGAGTGACCGTAGCGTTTCGATCACGTTCCGTGAAGTCGCCCGAACTGCTGGTCAGCAGGAGATTTCAGCCGTATCGTCAGTAAGAGACCGGCTGGGGGGCCATTCGGAACGAAGCTCGCGCATTCGCGTGATCAGCGGGCTGAGTGTCATCCTGGGGGAATGAGGGGAGCACGGCTTGATCCGAGTCCTTCTTGCCGAAGATATGCACATGGTCCGTGGCGCTCTCGTCGCACTCCTGAATCTGGAAAACGACATCGAGGTCGTCGCCGAGGTGGCCGAAGGCGACCGTATCCTCCCCACCGCTCGCGAATGTCTCCCGGACGTCGCGGTGATCGATATCGACCTGCCAGGCAAAGACGGTCTCACCGCCGCGATCGAGCTCTACCAGCACATGCCCAAGTGCCACACCCTCATCCTGACCTCGCTCGGCAGGCCGGGCACCGTGCGCCGCGCCCTGGACGCCAAGGTCAACGGCTTCCTGCTCAAGGACGCCCCTGCCAACAAACTCGCGAACGCGGTGCGCTCCGTGGCGATCGGCCGCCGGGTGATCGACAGCGACCTCGCGCTTTCGGCGTGGGAAACCGACGACTGCCCGCTCACCCCGCGGGAAATCGAGATCCTCCGGCTCGCCGCCCACGGTCGGAATGTCTCCGACATCGCCGCGGAGCTGTTCCTGTCACCCGGCACCGTACGCAATTATCTGGCCACCGTCGTCACCAAGCTGAACGCGCGCAACCGGGTGGACGCGATCCGTATCGCCACCGACGCCGAATGGCTGTGAATCGAGAACCGCGCTATCGGTCAGATTACCGTCACCCGCATGGAGCAATGCGTCCGAACGGCGTAGAAAAATTGATCATTGTGCCGTTTTCCAGCCAGTAAGCGCTTACTGAATCACGTCGAGTACGCACTCCCCGACACCGACCTCGGCGGGCCAGCGCAGTTTCAGCGCCCGGTCGACCTGGTCACTGGCGTCCACCGGCACCGCGTGCGCGGCCAGCCCCATCGCCTTGGCAGCCAGGTAGAGCGTCTGCTGCAGCGCGCCGAGGTGCAACAGGACGGTCGCGTACGCCGCACCGCCGAGCGCCCAGGCGATCCGTTCCATCCGGACGGTCACCGTGACGAGCGCGGGCGGGCGCCGGTGCCCGCCACCAGCGACCATCGCCATGTCCAGCATCGTCGCGAGGTCGTCGGCGTCGTCGTTGACCATGGTGAGCGCGTGCCCGGCCGGGTCGTAGTGGTAGATCGCCCGCGGCAGCCCGGCGCAGCGGTTCGCGGCGACGTAGAGCTCCAGCTCGTAGATGCCGGCGATGTTGAAGTAGGGCCGCTGGGACGCCTGGTGATCGGTCCCCGCCGGGAGGTGCGCCGGGCCGACGGACCGGATACGCGCGCTGCGGAACAGCAGTTCCCCCAGCTTCTCCGCCGAGATCTCGCGTTCGGAGAAGACCGGACATTCGTGGTCGGTCTCCAGCAGCCTGGTCAGCGTCGGATCGGTCGTGGCGGCGTCGGCCAGGTCGGGACGGAACAGCGGGACGCGGAGCCCGGCGGGCACCGGCTTGACCACCGGTGCGGGCTCGCTCCCCGGCTGGCCAGCCGGTGTCTCGGCGGGGACCGTGAGCGGCCGGGTGCGGCTGAAAACGTGGAACAAGAGTTCGTGCGGCGCCCACTGCCGCAGTTCCGGGTCGAAGTCCTCAGCGAACCGGCCGAGCGGGTCGCCGACCAGGACGAGCCCGGCGGCGACCAGGTAGGCCACGATGTCGGCGACCACCGCGGGCGCGATCTCGCCCTCGCTCGCCATCTCCGCGATCGACATCGGCACGGCCAGCGAAGACGCGACGCGGATGCCATGGCGCCTGCTCAGCAGGGCCTGGAACCGGGTGCACGGCGATTCCAGCATCAGCCCGCCCGCCGCGGACCGCATCGTGGCGAACCGCGACAGCCGGATCCGCGCGCCCGGCGGCACCGCCCGCGGCGCGAACGGCGGCGCGAACCCGACCGGCATCACCGACAGCACCGGCGTCTTCCCGTCGTTGAGGCCGAGGGAGTGCACGACCGAACCGCTCAGTTTGTCCAGCACCCGCCGCAGCGAGGCGAAGTCGGGGAAGTCCGCGTCGGCCCAGCCCGCGGTGAGGCCGCGCCCGCGCCGCGGCGAGCCGGACGGGATCACGTTGCGGAGGCTCACCGGACCGAGCGCCATCCTGCGCAGCGACTCGAGGACCACGGCGTCCGCGTCGTCGATCTCGAACTCGCCCAGCCGGGTGATGACCAGGACCAAGCCATCCGGGCCGACCTCGACCAGGGTGTCCTCGGTGAGCGACCACAGTGGAACCGACTCCACCGCGCCGTCTCCGGACTCGACCGTCAAAGTGTTCGCGCTCCTCATCAACCTTGCGAAAGTGCTTCACGGACCGCCCGCCGGGCTGTCACAGAAACAGGGGGAAGGGGTTGAGCCCCTCGTAGCCGGTCGGGCGATCGAGCCTGCCGAGCCGCACCGGCACGTCGAAGAGCCTGCCGGGCGCGAAACGAGCCCAGAACGAGCGCAGCCCCGGCACGAGCACCTTCACCACGGGCAGCGCGACGTCCGGCCGCGTCTGGTCGAGCACCAGCGTCTCCATCCCGCGTTCGGCCAGTGCGCTCACGAGCGCTCGCACGTCGTCGGAGACGTCCGCCCGGTGCGTGAACCGGAAGTCCGCCGGGGTGCGGGCGGGCACGCCGCCGACCGGCAGCACGTACGGCTGGCTGGCCACGGTGGCTCCTTCGAGCCAGCGGACCGCGTCAGGATCGTCGAGCGAGCAGTGGTCGTCGAGGACGACGGGCAGCATCTGGTTCAGCTCGCTCACCGCGCGCCGCAGGGCCAGCCGCGGGTCGAGGTGCGCACCGAAACCGAACATGATCCGTTCCCGCTCGCCGGTGACCGACCGCGAAACCGCGACCATCACCGGGACGCCGAGATCGGAGGTCACGTCGAGCGCCCACAACTCACGGCCGAGCTCCGCGTACTGCCCGATGGTCTCCTCGAGCCAGTGGTCACCGAACGAGCGCAGGTCGACGCCGGGAACGGGCGTGCGGTTGTACCACCAGAGCGCGACAGCGTCCCGCTCGACGAGCTCCAGCAGGCCCTGCAGGATCGCGTCCTCCAGGCTGCTGCCCGCCGCGGTGCCATTGGAATCGGCCCGCAGGCCGCGCGCCTGGTCTCCGGGCACCCCGTAGTAGAGCAGGCCGGTCGGAAGCAGACGCTGCCGTTGCGAGGTGAGCGACCACATCGGGGTCCAGTCGAGCTCCGCGTCCTCGTCGAACGGCTCGCACACGTGCTGGAAAGCGGCGTGCGCGGCGTTCCAGGCACGCCGGTCCCGGTACTGCTGCCCGGCGTAGAGCATGCACTCGTTCGGATGAACCGCGTCGGCCCCGAGGCCGCGAAGGGAACCTCGGACGCGAAGTTCGTCGCCCTGGTAGTCGCCGGAGTAGCGCTCGACGGCTTCACAGAGCGCCCCGACCTCGGCGTCGAGCGGGGTGGCGCCCTTGCCGCCGTTCTCGCCGCGCAGGCTCGCGCGCAGTTCCGCCATCCCCGTGACGCTCCGGGCGATGTTCACCCCCGAGCGGTAGACGTTGACGAACGCCGGGCTGCGCGGGTCCCGCGTGACCTCGCCGACGATGCCGGTGACCGGGCTGATCAGATGCCGATACCGCTCCAGCACCTGGCTGGGCGTGAGCGTCCGGTGCCCGCCCCCACCGCAGCTGGTCTTCCTGGCCTCGAGCAGCACCACCGGTTCACGCGTGCGGGCGGCCACGAGCGACGGATCGCCGCAGTCGGGGCATTGCGGACGGCGGCGCAGCTCGTGCAGCTTGCCCTGCAGGTCGAGCGAATCGAGGACCCACACACAGCTCTGGCCCGGATACCGGTACCCGGCCAGCCACTTGGTGACCTCGAGCGCGATCAGGTTGGCGGCGGCCGAGGTGAGCGCCGGGATGGCCGACACCGGCGCACTGGCCGGGCCGACTCGCCCCAGTGTCGCCTGCACACACGCTTCCGGATGCCGATGCCCCCACAGGCGGTTGCTCAAGCAGTGCCAGCAGGCGGAGTCGCCGGGCCGCAGGATCGGGCCGAGCCACACCTGCGAGCCGGTGGGCTTGGCCAGCAACCACGGCGTCCGGCTTGCCCGATGCGCGGCGTCGATCTCCCCGAGCCGCAGGTCGAGGTAGTCGTCGCACAGCACGACGGTGAGGTCCGCGGAATCGTCGTCGCCGATCTCCAGCCCCGCGTCCCGCAGCGCCCGCTCGACCTGCGCGGTCTCAGTCCCTTCACCGACGGCGACGACCTGGACACGACTGGTCCTCTCACGCGCCGCGACGGTGTCCACCCCACAGGCGTCCCAGTACGCGAGTTCACGTTCGTCGGCCCCGGCGTCCTCCGCCGTGCGCAGCGTGACCAGATCGGCCTCGACCAGCTGGGCCAGCAACCCGGCGATCTGCTCCTCGCTCATGCCCGCGGGCCGCGCCCGGAGCACACCAGCCAGGTCGTGCGTACCGTCGAGCAACGCGGCCAGCGCGGCGATCTGCGCCCCCCGCATCGCGATGACCCCACGTTCGGAGAACAGATAGGCCCCGTCACCGTCGTTGATCTCGGCCCGCAGATGCCGCTTGAAGTCCAGAAACCGGGCACTGCCGCCTTCGGTGACTTCTCCGCGCTCGCGCATGAGACCCCCTGTCGTGACGGCCCACCGGACGTTCAGTCCCCGAATACTGCTGCCGCACCGACCCCGAAACCAGTGCCCCGCACACGGAACACCCATGAATTTCTCACGTCCCCGCGCGGGCAGCCCGATCTCCCGGCCAACTGCCCTTCCCCGCCGCCACTTGCCGTAACGCGGACTGCTCCGGCAAGCCCCCGCGCCCCAACCGGATATCGGGTCGATCCCCGCCAAAGGCATCCACTAAGCTGATCTCGCGGGCCGCTAGCTCAGTTGGTAGAGCAAGGGACTTTTAATCCCTGGGTCCAGGGTTCGAGCCCCTGGCGGCCCACTCACGCAAGGCGTTGAAGTGCAGTTTTACGCTCAGATGAATGTCGATGGTTTAGACCAACCTGGCCCGGGCTCCTTCCGGGCTCCGTTTGCTCCGGCGCGCCGACGGGGCCAGGTAACAGATCAGCAACGGCCAGCGGAGGTAGGCCCGTGCGGGCCGAATTGCCCAGAATCGCCTACACACTGATACGCCAGTCAACACTGTCAGATGGGAGTACCACTCCTCCCTGCAATGTGGTGCACCCGGCCGTATCCGTGGGCGTTGCAAGAATCCAGGAGATGATGCGGGCACGCCTCCTTGCGGCGTACGGCGGCGCTGGCCCCTTTGCCCGGAGTGATCTCGGGTGTCGAGCGAGTTGCGCCCACTGATCATGGCGAAGACCTCAAGAAGCCGACCTGCGAGGCTCCTACGGTCGCAACTCAACATCCTTCCCATATCCCGGTCAGCCAGCAAGGCTGACCGATATGCCGCTCTTCGGGTTGACCGCCGACACCCTCGAATCTGTGCCGTCGCCAACCTTCGCTGCGGAGCAGATCCACGAACGCGCTGAGCTGCAACGGCTGCTACGCGCAGATCGACACCATGGTCGAGGACGTGCTCATCGTGAGCGAAAAGTTCGCCGGCGCCCGCAGACGCATCGACCGGCTCGGCACCGACAGAGAAGGTCATCCGGTAATCATCGAACTCAAACGCACCGCCGACGGTGGCCACCTCGAGCCTGAAGCCTGCGCTACGCGGCGATGGTCTCCGCACTGACGTTCGACGACGTCTGCGAGGCCTACGAGCGGTATCGCGCAGCGGGGTTAAGTGCTCAGGTGCCGCGGCATGGCCTCGAAGGCAAAGGCTTGCCCCGCTGGAGCCGCTGCCCTGTCTGGCGTTCACCGGCAGCCGACGTTTCATGGCGCACCTCGCTGCCAGCTCCGAGCTGCCAAGGCGCCCAACTCCCTGTCACCTCGGAATGTCCACCGATCTGACCAAACTAGTCGCCATCAGACATATCGCTCAGCAGCTGGCGGGCAAGGCTTGCCGGGGCTAGCGGCCACGTGTGCGTCTCGCCACATAGCAACAGTCCTTGTCCGGCAGGAAAGGAACCTGCCGGACAACAGGCTCCCAGCCACAGGCACCACAACTAAGCAGCGACACACTACTAGCCGAACACGCCGAAACACCGTTCGCGAGACAGACCCGAAACCGCACCGACTGCGATGACTCAAGAGTCGCGTACCGCAGGAACGGCGGCAGGAGTGTTGCCACTACCTGTCAACGATCGGGTCTTCGGGACGTCCGTGGTTCCTGGTGACGAAAGTCAACAGGCGCCGGTCGCTGGGCTGCGCAGCTGCGGGTGCGACGATCCGAAAAGCCATGACCACGAGTCCGGGATCGATTGCGTCGCCGTCGCCCCCGGGGACCTCGCGGTGTTCGATCAGCGGGTAGACGAGCATCGCACCACGCCGTGGTTTGCGCAAAGCCTCGGCTTCAGAGTCGGCGAAAGTCCAGGGTTTACCTGCGATCCGGTCGACCGCGGGGCGGTGTTTGGGATCACTCATCGCGCCGAAGTACGGTGGGCGCCTGCGGACGCGGTAGTGAAGACTGAACGGGCCGCAGCCCAGGATCGTCCGCGACGGGAACGAAGGGCCGAGTTGTGGCAGAGATATCGCCCAATCGTCTACATCGCCGGAGTCGAGGCTTCGAAGCCAGGCGAGATCGGGACTGAACTGGCCTGTCCCGATCCAATGCAGCTCGCCCAGCACGCCCAACAGCGTCGCATGCGAGACAGCGCCGATCCGCGCCTCGTAACTCTTGCTCTCGGAGGACCGGAAGGTCACCGTACGACCGTTGACCACGGTCAACAGGGGGCAGAACAGCTCGGTGTTCTTGGCGATCAGATCGCGTCGGTCGGGATAGTCGATCGGCTCGACACCGATGCCCGGCGATCGGCGCTCCGTGAGTTGGGCGTTGTACATCTTGTTCGGCGCAGACGGCTTCAGCCATGGCAGATGTTGAGCCACAAGCGGTGGGACCTGCGCGGGCGTGATCTGTGGCTTGCCGTCGACGAACTCAGAATACCGGTCGAGCTGGTCACGGAAGTAATGCTCATCGAGACAGATCGCCCCGAATGCCTCGTTCAGCTCGTCGGTGACGAACAGTCGGACCAGGTCACGATAGCCCTTGCGGTAACCGAACCAACGTCCCATTTGCATGAGGGTGTCGGCCTGTTTCGTCAGTCTGCGGTAATAGGCGACGGTGAGGCCTTCGACGGTGAATCCTCGGGCAAGTTTGTTCCCGCCGACTAGTACTACAGAGCTAGATCTTTGCGTGTCGGTTCGTGATATCGGCTGCTGGTTGTGCGAGTGTTTGCGTGTGACCATTCCTTCTGCTGGGCGGGCTGGCGTCGCGGGCGGTGCGACTCGGGAAG